>JAUXWC010000275.1 GCA_030685025.1 Rhodoferax sp. | reverse complement strand
CGCAAGCTGCGCCACGACTACCCGGACCAGCGCCTGCAGGAAACCGTCACCGACGGCGACCGGCTGATGACCCTGCGCGGCGAGAAGCTGGGCCAGCTCAATGGCCTGACCCAGATCGACCTGGGCGACTACCGCTTTGGCTTTCCGGTGCGCATCACCGCGCGCACCTTTGCCGGCATTGAGGGACTGCTCAACATCGAGCGCGAGGTCGAGATGTCTGGCCCGATCCACGACAAGGGTGTGCTCATTTTGCACAGCTACCTGTCGGCGCTGTTCGCGCATATCGCGCCGCTGGCGCTTAACGCCTCGATCGTGTTCGAGCAGGAGTACATGGGCGTGGAGGGCGACTCGGCTTCTTGCGCCGAGTTGTTTGTGTTGCTGTCTTCGTTGGCGGACCTGCCGCTCAAGCAGGGCATTGCCGTCACCGGGGCGGTCAACCTGCATGGCGAGGTGTTGCCGGTTGGCGGTGTCAACGAGAAGATCGAAGGCTACTTCCGTATCTGTAGAACGGCGGGCCTGGACGGGACTCAGGGCGTGTTGATCCCCGAGCGCAACCGGCGCCACCTGATGCTCGATCGTGAGGTGGTCGAGGCGGTGCGCGAGGGGCTGTTTCATGTCTACACCGCCGATCTGGCCAGCGACGGTATTGAACTGTTGACCGGCTGCCCCAGCGGCATGGGTGGCCAGAGCGGGGACTACGGCCAAGAAAGCGTGCTCGGCCGCGTCCAGAAGACGCTGCAGGCCTACCGGCGCGCCTGCCAGGCGGCCGACACACCCAAGTTGCGGCGCAAGAACGCGAGTTGATTCAACTCCATTGTCGCCAAACCGACGCCACGCCGTGCAGCACTCCGAGAACCACTTGCGTACCCGCCCGATAGCGGTCGGACACCTGCGGGCGTTCGAGGCGGTGGCGCGGCACCTGAACTTTCGGGCGGCCTCCGAGGAGTTGTCCCTCACGCAAAGCGCGGTCAGCCGCCAGATCCAGGCCCTGGAGCAAGAGATTGGCGTCAGCCTGTTCTTGCGCCACACCCGTGCCGTGGAGCTGACCGGTGCCGGTGCCCAGTTGTTGCGCACGGTGCTGCCGTCGCTCGAACGCATGGACGCCGCGGTACGCCTGATCCGGCGCAGTGCCGGGCGCAGGAGCGTGGCCATCAGCACCTGGGCCTCGTTTGCCTCGATGTGGCTGATTCCGCGCCTGGAGGCGTTTCAAAGCGCGCACCCGGATATCGACATCCGTATCGACGCCACCGATGTGCCGGTGGATCTGGACACTACGGACATCGACCTGGCGCTGCGCTACACCCGGCCAGGCAATGTGCCGGCCGGTGCGCTGCGCCTGTTTGGCGAGCAACTGACCCCGGTGGCCAGTCCCTGGCTGCTCAAGAGCGGGCACGCCTTGACGCGGGGCGAGGACCTGGCGCACTTTGCCCTGATCGAAGCCAGCGACGCGCACCGTACCCACAACCTGCAGTGGCTCACCTGGCGGCGCTGGCTGGACCACCATGGTTTCAAGACGCTTGAGCCCAAGCGCTGGCTCTACTTCAACTACGCGCACCAGATTGCCCAGGCTGCGCTAACCGGCCAAGGTGTGGCGCTGACCCGCATGCCGCTGGTGGCCGACAGCCTGGCCTCGGGCGATCTGGTGGAGATATTGCCCAGCATGCGGCTGGATTCACCCATGGCCTACTGGCTGATCGTTGGCCCGCGCAGCGCGGCGCGCCCGGAGATTCGCGCCTTTTTGGTGGCGCAGGCGGCGTTGACACGGCAGGCCACCGGGGAGAGCGCCTGACTAGCCTTGTTGCCGGAACGCGACCAGATCAGTCCTCTCTGCGACGACGATTCTCGTTCGGTCACGCGCCGACGATTCATGTCGCACGGTGAAGTTCAGGCCCGGCACAACCCACAAGTTCATTTCCAGCCGTGCGTTGTTGGTGCGGTTCCAACCGCGCCCTTCGATCTTGAAGGTGTCAAACTGCCCGGCGGCCACCGTGAGCCGCTCACGGCCGACCACCTTCATGTCATAAGCGCCGTGGATCACCTCGCCGGCTTCGGTTCGCTTGAAGGCGGCGGTCCACTTTTTGCCAAGTTGAAGCTCGGTCGGAAAAGTCTGTAGGGGCGGGTCAAATTCGACCGCGCCTTTCTTCAAGGGGTTGCCCATGGTGTCCAGGATCATGCGGCCATGGTTGATCTCGACGCGGTCGGCGTCTTCGTCCACGCGGGTGACGCGATGGCGATAGTCGGTGATCCGCACGCCGGTCAGGGCGTCCGTCATCAGGTAATGCGCCCGGTCACCCACCGTGAACTTGCGGCCCAGGGGATACGTGCCGGCCGAATGCGGATTGGCCGAGGGCACGCCGAAGGGCACGCCGGTGGCCTTGGTGTCGATCACGGCAGTGGCCGCCGTGGCTTGGACCTGGTTGGCGCGCGCCAGGATGTGACCAAGCCGGGTCTGGGCGATCTCGCTGAACTTGCCATTGGGGTACTGGCGCAGGTAGGCAATCCAGTCCTCGGCATTTCTCGAAGTCTTGATTCGCGTCCAGGTTGCCAGTTCGACCTCAAACAACTTCTCCAACTCCTCGGCGCTCAGCTTGGTGCTCGCCGGGAACAGGAAGATGTCGTTCTCCAGGGAGGTGGACTCCCACGGAATCTGCCTGCCGCGCGAAGCCAGCCGGACGTTCAGTCGCACGCGCTTGAGGGCGTCCTCGAGCCGCGTCTCCTGCGCCGCCAGTTCACGCAGCAAGTGCCCGGTGTAGAGGCCGTGTTTGCCTTGGCCGCTGTCCGCTGCCACGCGGCCCGGCGCCGTGGCATAGGCCAGCAGGCTGCCGGGTGGCGCGTCAAACTGGCTCAAGCCTGGTTGCACGGGCCGGTAGCCCGCGTCAAACGGGTTGTCGCGGCACGCGTCGAGAATGACCACATGGGACCTGTCCTTGGCTTTGGAGAGGTGGCTGAGCAGCCGGCCCAAATCGATGCATTGGTCTTTGATGTCGTCGGCCGAGCTGACCGCGACATCGACCGGGAGCAGGTAGTTGCGCCAGTCGATCTGAACACCGTGGCCGGCGTAATAGAACAAGGCCAAGTCAATGCCAGGACCCGCGACGCGCTTGCCAAATGAGTCGATGGCGGCAATTAGCGATTGCCGGGTGGTATCGAGCTGCAAGTCGACGCTGAACCCGGCGCGCTGCAGCACTTCGGCGATGGCGCGTGCGTCATTGGTGGCATTGTCCAGTGGCGACGACGTGTAGGCATTGTTGCCAACCACCAGCGCGAGCCGAGACGAATCGCCCCGGGCCACGGTCGCCAGCGCGTTGGCGGCGAGCCCGCCCGGCACCAGCGAGAGCGCTTTGAGCAGGGTACGGCGGGTGTTTGTCATGGCAATCCAACGTGGCGGCCACCATTGTGGCTTGAAACCGCGCCTGCGCAAAGCCATGCACCAGCAACGGGCCCGACGCGCCGTCCGCTAGTGGAGCGTCAGGAACAGCGATTTGGTGCCGTCACCGCCTTCGCTGCTTGTGCGTTCCTGAAACCCTTGGTGCTTGCCCAGTTTGAGCATGCGGTCGTTATGGCCCAGCACGGTGGCCACCAGGCGCTGGGTACCGTGGCTGCGCAGGTAGGCGATCAGCTTGGCCATCAACAGGGTGCCCAGGCCCTTGCCCTTGAGTTCGGAGCGCACGATGACGCCAAACTCCGCCTCGATGTTGTCCGGGTCGACCATGGCGCGGGCCACGCCCAGGGTCTGCAGGATACCGTCTGGTCCGGGCGCCAGCGCCACGAAGGCCATCTCACGTGCGTAGTCGATTTGCACCAGGCGCGCCAGCTCCGTGCGCTCCATGGTGCGCCGGCTGTAGAACACCCGCATGCGAATGTCCTCGGGGTCCAGGTGCTGCAAGAACTCCATGTGCCGCGCTTCGTCCTCGGGGCGGATCGGTCGCAGGCAGATGGTGCGGCCGTCCCAGGACAGCGTTTCTTCAAGTTCGACCGGGTAGGGCCGGATCGCAAAGTTCGCCGCCCCGGCGGGTCCGGCGGCACTGAGCCGGATGCGGGCGTCAAGCACCACCGCGCCTTCAAAGTTGGCGATCAGGGGGTTGATGTCCAGCTCGGCGATCTGCGGTACCTCGGCCAGCAGTTGCGACACCGCCACCAGTGCCTGGTGCACGGCGGCCTCGTCCACGGCCGGCGTATCGCGCCAGCCTGCCAGCAGGCGCGACACGCGCGTGCGCGCCACCAGCGCCTTCGCCAACTGCGCGTTCAGTGGCGGCAGGGCGATGGCGCGGTCGGCCGTCACCTCCACCGCCGTGCCACCCTGGCCAAACAGAATCACCGGTCCGAACACCGGATCGGTGGCGCTGCCAATGATCAGTTCCTGCGCATGGGCGCGCTGCAGCATGGCCTGCACCGTGAAACCCTGGATCACTGCGGCGGGCCGTTGCCGCTTGACGCGGGCCAGCATGGTCCGGGCGGCGACCCGCACGTCGGCCTCATCGCGCAGGTTGAGCGCCACGCCGCCTACATCGGACTTGTGGGTGATGTCGTCTGACAGGATTTTCAGCACCACCGGAAAACCAATCGTGAGCGCTGCCTTGACAGCGGCTGCCGGGCTGGCGCGCACCCGCAGTGTGGGCACCACGGGGATGTGGCAGGCACTCAGCACCGCCTTGGCTTCGGGCTCGGTCAACATCTCGCGCCCGGCGGCCAGGGCCTTGGCGACGATCGCCTTGATGGCTGCGGTGTCCGGGCGCAAATCGGCCTGCAGGGCCGATGGCGCCTCGCTCAGCTCGGCCTGATTGCGGCGGTAGTTGACCAGCATTGCAAACGCGCGCACCGCCTGCTCGGGGGTGTAAAACGTGGCAATGTCGGCGCCCTGGAAGATCTGGCGCGCCTCGGCCACGGCGGGGTCACCGAGCCAGCAACTCATCAAGCGCGGCGGGATAAAACTTTCGTGTTGCGCCAGCGGCACCAGGGCGCGTGCGATGTCGGCACTCGGCACGATGGCGGTGGGTGCATGGATAAACAGCAGGGCTCCGGTGGTGGTGTCGTCGGTCAGGATCTTGAGCGCCTGCTCATAACGCGCCACGGGTGCGTCGCCAATGATGTCAACCGGGTTGCCGTGTGACCAGTTGGCGGGCAGCACCGCATCAAGCTTTTGCTGGGTGGTGGCGCTGAGCTGGGCCAGCTTGACGCCGGCCCAGGCCGCTGCGTCGGCCGCCATCACGCCAGCGCCGCCGCCGTTGGTCAGGATCGTCATCACATCGCTGGTATTGGTGCGAAAGCGCGACAGCGTTTGTGCCGCCAGGAACAGCTCTTGCAGTGTGTTGACGCGCAACATGCCGGCGCGGTCAATGGCGGCGTCATAGACCATGTCCGAGCCGGCCAGCGCCCCGGTGTGCGAGGCCGCCGCCAACTGGCCCTGCGGCGAACGCCCGGCCTTGACCACAATCACCGGTTTGTTGCGCGCCGCCGCGCGTGCCGCCGACATGAACTTGCGGGGCGACTCGATCGACTCGATGTACAGCAGAATGGCGCGCGTCTTGGGGTCGCTGGCGAGGTAGTCCAGCATGTCGCCAAAGTCCACGTCAGCGTGTTCGCCCAGCGACACGAAGTGCGAAAAACCAATGCCGCGCCATTTGGCCCAGTCCAGCATGGCCGTCACCAGCGCGCCCGACTGCGACACAAAAGCCAGTTCGCCCGGCAGCGCGTCGGTGTGCGCAAAACTGGCATTGACGCCCTTGTGTGGCGAGAGCAACCCCAGGCAGTTTGGGCCAAGGATGCGCAACAGGTGCGCGCGGGCCGCCGCCAGCATGGCCTGTTTCTGGTCGTTGTCCATGCCGGCGGTCATCACGACTGCAGCGCGGGTACCCAGCTCGGCCAGCTCCTTGATGAGGCCCGGCACCGAGGCGGGTGGCGTGCAGATCACCGCCAGGGCCGGCACCTCGGGCAAATCGCGCGCGTGAGCGACCACCTTGTGGCCATCCAGCGCGCGGTGCTTGAGGTTGACGGCATACAGGCGTCCCCCGTAGTTGCCATGGGTCAGGTTGCGCCACACCGTGGCGCCAAGGCTGCCCGCGCGATGCGAGGCGCCGAGCACGGCGATGGAGGCGGGGTCAAACAGGGAGTCGAGGTTGCGGATGCTCATGGTGTGGTCTGGGCTGGTCGGTCCGAGCACTATAGACGGCTCCCGTGTCATGGGGGCCGTGGCTGGCGCCAGCGTGACGCGCATGGCGCGGGCTCGTACACTTCAGGGCCGCATTGGGCGGTGGAGCAACAGGCAGGTTTATGAAATACAAGATGGCTAAAAACTCGTTGTTTGCGATTCTGCTGCGCTCGCCGTGGTGGGTCAGCATTGCGATCGTGGCCGGCTTCGCGCTGGGCGCCAAGGCCTTGTTGCCGGAGCCCTATGTGCCCTTTGGCGTGATCGGAGGCCTGCCGTTTCTGGTGATTGGCGTTATTCGGGCCTGGCGGCAGTGGCGAGACCCCAATCCCGAGCACCTGAGCAACGCCTTGGCCCGCGCGGGCGAGATGTCGTGGCGGGATTTTTCCAGTGCGCTGGAGCAGGCCTTTGGCCGCCAAGGTTTTGAAGTGACCCGGCTCAGCAGCCCGGCGGCGGATCTTCAGTTGGTCAAGGATGGCGGCATGACGCTGGTGAGCTGCAAACGCTGGAAGGCCGCCAACCATGGCGTCGAGGCGCTGCGCGACCTGGCCTTTGAACAGCGCGCCCGGGGGGCGCAGCATGCCACCTATGTGTGCCTGGCCCACGTGAGCGACAAGGCGCAGCGTTATGCCAAGGAGGAGGGCATTCGCCTGATGCCAACGGCGGAACTGGCGCAACTGCTGCTGGGCAAGCCGTGATGTCGCGCCAACCGGTCAGCAGTGAGACGATTCGGCTGGTGGTGTTGGGCCTGTTCGTGGCCGCGCTGGGCACTGCCGTGGCACTGGTGCTGGCGCCCTTTGTGGTGTCGATGCTGTGGGCCGGCATCCTGGCTTTTGCCTCCTGGCCCTTGTATGTGCTCCTGCTGCGCTGGTCCGGTGGCCGCGCCTGGCTGACCGCCCTGGGCATGACGCTGCTGATGGCCGCGGTGGTGGTGCTGCCAACGGTTTGGTTGTTGGTACTGCTGCAGGCCGACGCCAGCGTGCTGGCCGATTATCTGGCGGCGGAAATGGCTGCCGGTCGGCTGCGCCCACCAGCCTTTGTGGCGACCTTGCCCATTGTTGGGCCGGACCTGGCAAGCTGGTTAAACGCGATGCTGGCTGAGCCCCTGCTCTGGAAAACCGAATTGAAAGAGCTGATGGGTAAGCTCGACACCGAGGCCTGGACCCTGCTGGGCGGCGTGGGCAAGAACCTCATCAAGCTCGGCTTTGCGCTGTTTACGCTGTTCTTCGTCTACCTGCACGGACTGACTCTGCTCGAGCAGGCGCGCACCGTGCTGCGCGGTCTGCTGGGCGAGCGCACCGAAGGGTATGTGGACGCCGTGGGCAACACCACGCGCGCCGTGGTCTACGGCATCGTGCTGACCGCCTTGGTGCAGGGCGCGGTGGCTGGCTTGGGCTACTGGGTGGCGGGACTGCCCGCGCCAGCCACCTTGGCGGCGGTGACGGTGCTGATCGCCTTGATTCCCTTCGGCACACCGCTGGTGTGGGGCACCGCCGGGCTGTGGCTGCTGTTTACCGGCCAGACCACCGCCGGTATTGGCTTGCTGCTGTGGGGTCTGCTGGTGGTGTCCTGGGTGGACAACATTGTGCGGCCCATGCTGCTGTCCAGAGCCAGCAACGTGCCCTTCATTCTGGCTCTGTTCGGCGTGCTGGGCGGTCTGGCGGCATTTGGCCTGGTTGGCTTGTTTTTGGGGCCGGTAATCCTGGCGGTGGCGCTGGCGGTGTGGCGGGAGTGGTTATAGCGCGAGCCGGCTACGGCGCAGGAAAGTGCAGTCGTGAGAAGCTGCGGCCGTTGTGAATGGCCGTGCGTTCCACCGACGCCGCGGTTTCCCCGGCATCAAGCAGCCCCCGCTGCTCCAGGAAGAGCAGGTAGGCCCGCGTGCTGATCTTGTGGCAGTTGCCGGGGACCAGGAAGCTGGCCCGGGCGATTCGGTGGTCTTCGAACAGGAATACGCCAACCGTCGGCGGGGCTGTCAGGGCGAACTCGTTCATGCATTCCTGAATGGCCAGCTCGCCCAGATTGGCCTTGCGGAGTTGGCCCTTCGTGGCCGCCTTGGCATCGCTGTATTGCTGAAAAACTCGCGTCGGCACGGTGGGTAGTTTGGCCGCCCATAGCGCAATTCGTGCGCTGCTCGGTGTCTCGATGCGAGTGACCTCGTGCAGCACCATATCGACCAGTTGAACCGACCATTGTGGTCGGAGCAGCAAGTCCAAGGCATCGGCGTAGGCCAGCGTTATCAGCGGCCCGGCGTCGGGCAGTAGTACAACTTCAGCGTGGGCCACTGGGTTTGTACTCAAGGCATCAGCGCGTTGAGTCTGTCAACCATGCCTTGGGTCACTGGCTCCGGCAGTCTAGGCATTGGCAAGTGCGCTTGCGCCATCAGCAGAAACAGGTCTTCCTCACTGTCAAGTCCCAAGGTCTGCATCGCAGTGAGGTCGTTGATTCGTCCTAGCGAAAACCCAAGCAGCGTTTTGTAGTTCTGGTTTCCCGCGTTTTCAGCCGCTTCGAAGGTGTCCACCAGATACCGCAACTCGGTGTTGAACAAGGCGTTGATCGAGGTTTCGAACTTCGCGGCGACTATTTTCGCGCGCTTGAGCAGTTCGCGATCAACCGCACCCGTGAAATTGACGGTTTCTGCCATCACTAGCCTTTGATGTGAGTGTTACACATAAATAAGTGTAACACTTAATTGTGTGTGGTGCGGCTTCGGCGCGTTCGGTCAGGGGCGCGGCTGTCATCGGGTTGAACCTAAGCGAATCGGGGCTTGACTTGCCCGAGAATGGGGCCAGACACCCATGGCCCAGAAATCCGACTCGGCATCATTTTTGCTTATCCTTTCCGGAACCTTTTATCCTATCCAGCTCAGGAGCTTTCATGACACGACGCCTTTTTCTCCAAACCACGGCGGCCATTGCCACCGCCTTTGCCTTTGCCAGCGCCCAGGCGCAGACCACCGCCCTCAAGTTTCAGCTCGACTGGCGCTTTGAAGGTCCGGCGGCGCTGTTCCTGGTGCCTGCGGCCAAGGGCTACTTCAAGGACGCCAATCTCAACGTCAGCATCGACGCGGGCAACGGCTCTGGCGGCACCGTCACGCGGGTGGCCTCGGGCAGCTACGACATCGGTTTTGCGGACCTGGCCGCGCTCATGGAATTTCACGCCAATAACCCGGAAGCGGCCAACAAACCGGTGGCCGTGATGATGGTCTACAACAACACGCCCGCTTCCGTGATGGCGCTGAAAAAATCCGGCATCAAGACGCCTGCCGACCTCAACGGCAAGAAGCTGGGCGCACCGGTGTTTGACGCGGGCCGACGCGCTTTTCCGATCTTCCAGAAAGCCAACGGCATTGCCGGCGTGCAATGGACCGCGATGGACCCACCGCTGCGCGAAACCATGCTGGCGCGCGGCGAGGTGGATGCCATTACCGGCTTTACCTTCACTTCGCTGTTGAATCTGGAAGCACGCGGCGTGAAGGCCGACGACGTGGTGGTGTTGCCCTATGCGGACCACGGGGTCAAGCTCTATGGCAACGTGATCATCGTCTCGCCCAAGCTCATCAAGGAGAACCCGGCGGCGATCAAGGCCTTTTTGCAAGCCTTCACCAAGGGCGTGAAAGACGTGATCGCCAACCCCAATGCCGCCATCGACGCCGTCAAGGCACGCGACGGCATCATCAACGTGGAGCTGGAGCAGCGCCGCCTCAAGCTCGCCATTGACACCGTCATCAACAGCGCCGATGCCCGCGCCGAAGGGTTCGGGCAAGTGAAGGGTCCACGCCTGTCGCTGATGGCGTCTCAGGTGTCCGACGCTTTCAACACCAAGACCCGCGTGAACCCGGATGCGGTGTGGAATGGCAGCTTTTTGCCCAGCGCGGCCGAGCTGAACGTGCTGCCAAACAAGAAGTGAGATGAACCCCCAGCCCGATAAGGAGTTCGTCGCGTTTCGCGATGTCTGGCTCGCCTACAACGAGGAGCTGTTGGCCGCCAATCACTTCGCGGTGGAAGCGATCGATCTGAGCGTGCAGCAGGGCGAGTTCATCGCCATCGTGGGGCCGTCGGGCTGCGGCAAGTCGACTTTCATGAAGCTCACCACCGGGCTCAAGATGCCCTCGCGCGGCAAGATTCTGATCGACGGTCAGTCGGTGAATGGGCCGCTCAAGATTTCGGGCATGGCGTTTCAGGCGCCCTCGTTGCTGCCCTGGCGCACGACCATGCACAACGTGTTGCTGCCGCTGGAAATCGTGGAGCCGCACCGCAGCCAGTTCAAGGCGCGGCGCAAGGAGTACGAAGAACGCGCCCGCAAGCTGCTGCAAAAGGTGGGCCTGGCCGGCTACGAGGACAAGTTCCCCTGGCAACTCTCGGGCGGCATGCAGCAGCGTGCCAGCATCTGCCGCGCGCTGATCCATGAGCCCAAGATGCTGCTGCTCGACGAGCCCTTTGGCGCGCTGGATGCCTTCACCCGTGAGGAGCTGTGGTGCATCCTGCGCGACCTGTGGGTGGAGCAGAAGTTCAACGTGATCCTGGTCACGCACGATTTGCGCGAGTCGGTGTTCCTGGCCGACACGGTGTATGTGATGAGCAAGAGCCCCGGGCGCTTTGTGGTGAAACGCCACATTGATTTGCCGCATCCACGCGATCTGGAACTGACCTACACGCGCGAGTTCACCGACATGGTGCACGAATTGCGTGGCCACATCGGTGCCGCGCGCCAGGCTGCGGCACCCGCGTCTGCACCAAGCCAGGGCATGGTGGCATGAACAAGAAACAAATCGAACGCTGGGCCCCGGTAGTGCTGGGCCTGGTGTTGCTGTTGCTGTGGCAAGCCGTGTGCGGGTTGTTCCGCATCGACGACTACATTTTTCCAAGCCCCTACACCATCGCGCAGGCCATGGCGGAGTTTTCGGCGCCACTGGCCGAGGCGGCGTGGAAGACTTTTTGGGTCACCATGCTGGGGTTTGGTGTCTCCATCGTGGTGGGGGTGCTGCTGGGTTTTCTGGTGGGTTCCTCGCGCCTGGCCTATGCGGCGGTGTACCCGCTGCTGGTGGCCTTCAATGCCGTGCCCAAGGCGGCCATCGTGCCGATCTTGATCGTGTGGTTCGGCATCGGCATCGGGCCTGGCGTGCTGACCGCGTTTTTGATTTCCTTCTTTCCGATCACCGTCAACATCGCCACCGGATTGGCCACGTTGGAGCCCGAGCTCGAAGACGTGCTGCGGGTGTTGGGCGCCAAGCGCTGGGATGTGCTGGTCAAGGTCGGGCTACCGCGCTCGATGCCCTACTTTTATGGCTCGCTGAAGGTTGCCATCACGCTGGCTTTTGTGGGTACCGTGCTGGCCGAAATGACGGCGGGCGACTCGGGCATCGGTTACCTGATGCAGTCCGCCGGTTCCGCGCAACGCATGCCACTGGCCTTCGCCGGTCTGGTGGTGATTGGCGCCATGGCCATGGCCATGTACGAGTTGTTCAGCGCCATTGAGCACCGCACCACGGCCTGGGCACACCGGGGGTCCAACGCGACCTGAAAGCCTCGATGCTGCCCGTCAAGGCAAAGCACGTGCTGCCCATCGGCGTCTACAACACGTAGCGCGCAATCGCGAAGAAGTGTGTGGCGCTGCCCGCCATGACGAACAGGTGCCAGACACCGTGGGCGTGGCGCATGCGGGTGTCGAGGACGAAGAACACGATGCCCACCGTGTAGAAGATGCCACCCGCAGCGACCCAGGTAAACCCGACCGTGCCCAGCACCTTGAGCATCGGAACCAACGCGACCAGCGCCACCCAGCCCATCACGATGTAGATGGCCAACGAGAGCTTGCGTGCGCCATGGCTGGGCCGCAGCTCCTGCGCGATACCCAGCAGCGCCAGCCCCCACACCACACCAAACAGCGACCAGCCCCACGGGCCGCGCAGGGTCACCAGGCAAAACGGTGTGTAGCTGCCGGCGATCAGCAGGTAGATGCTGTGGTGGTCGAGTTTTTGCAGAATGCTCTTGGCCCGGCCGCGCAGGCTGTGGTAGAGCGTGGAAAAACTGTATAGCAAGACCAGCGTCACGCCGTAGAGGGTGATGCTGAACACCTTCCACGCGTCGCCGCTCAACACGGCCAAGGTCACCAACACGGTGCTGCCGACCAGCGCCAGCAGGGCGGCGACCAAATGGGTGATGGCGTTGAGTTTTTCGCCGTAATACATGCTTGGAGAAGCTGGGTGATGCTCAGTTCTTGGCACCCAGTGCCAAGGCCGACGAGCGCGACGCCGCCAGGGCCGCAGCGTCGGGTGCGGCCTGCGTAGGCCAGCCCGACAGGTGCTGCAGCGTGACATCACACAGCGCGGTGATCCAGGCGTCGTCGTCGTTCAGGCAGGGGATGTAGTTGAAGGCCTTGCCACCGGCATTGAGAAAGGCGTGGCGGCCTTCGATGCCGATTTCTTCCAGCGTCTCCAGGCAGTCGCTGGTGAAGCCGGGGCAGATCACATCGACGCGGCCCACGCCGGCCTTGGCCAACGCGATCAGGGTGGGCTCGGTGTAGGGCTCCAGCCATTTGGCGCGGCCCAGGCGTGACTGGAAGGTGACCTTGTACTGGCTCGGTGCCAGATTGAGCTCCTTGGCCAGCAGGCGCGCGGTCTTCTGGCATTCGCAGTGGTAGGGGTCGCCCAGGTGCAGGGTGCGCTCGGGCACACCGTGGAAACTCATCACCAGTTGGTCCGGGCGCGGGCTGCTCAGCCAGTGGTGCCGGATGCGCGCCGCCAGCGCGGCGATGTAACCCGGCGCGTCGTGGTAGCGGTTGACAAAACGCAGCTCGGGGATGGCGCGCTGCGTGCCGGCCCAGGCGTAGACGGCATCAAACAGGCTGGCGGTGGTGGTGGCCGAATACTGCGGGTAGGCCGGCACGATCAGCACGCGCGTCACGCCCTCGGCCTTGAAGGCGTCGAGCTGCGAGGCAATGGAGGTCTGGCCGTAACGCATGGCGTAGCGCACCTTCACAAAGTGGCCGCGCTGGCCCAGCCAGCCCTGCAGCAGCTTGGCCTGCTTCTCGGTCCACACCTTCAGCGGCGAGCCCTCGCTCGTCCAGATGCTGGCGTATTTGGCCGCCGACTTGGCCGGGCGAACCCGCAGGATCACGCCATGCAGGATTGCCAGCCACAAGAGGCGAGGAATCTCCACCACGCGCCGGTCGCTCAGAAACTCGGCCAGGTAGCGGCGCACCGCGCCGGCGGTGGGTGCATCGGGCGTGCCCAGGTTGCAGAACAGCACCGCCGTGCGGGCGGGTTGGCCGTGGGTGAAAGGGGGTTCGGGAGCGAAGGGCATGCGGTATTTTCGCGTACTCCTTGATTCGATGGCGTCGCCAAGAATGGCGGGTGGTTGAGCCTTGCCCTGACTCAGGCCTTCGGTAGCTTTTCCAGGAAGGGCCGGTGCTTCTTGCAGGAGCCCGCGATATGCCCCACCCACCACAGGGTCAGGAAGCGCTGAAGTTCGACGCTTTCAAAGTTCTCCGCCGTGATGATGTCGTTGGCCAGGTAGTCGAACTCGTCGCGCTCGTTTTGATGCTCTTCCAGCATGGGATAGGCACATTGCGTGAGCAGCGCCGCTTCGGTGGCGAAGTGCTCGCCTGCTTGGGCCATCAGTGCATCGAAGTTGGTGCGGAAATCATGGTCGCTCTGCGGGCCGGCATTGGCAATGCAGTCGGCCAAAACATTGCACTGCGCCAGGATAGCCTGGTGCTGGCTGTCAAGGAGGTCGTTGCCCGTGCTGTAGCCGGGATTCCATTGCACACGATTTGGCATGGTTCGTTATTTCGGGGAATCCGACCCTAAAAGCCCAGGGACTCAACGACGGCCACCAGGTCGGCGAAGCTGGCCTGTTCGAGCTTCTTGGCCAGAGCGGCTTTGTCTAATCCGTCGCAGTCAAACGTGGTGATGCTGACTTCAAAGGGCAGCTCCCAGATCTCCAGCGGCGACATGAAACCGATGTGGCAGATGTGTGCCAGGCACTGGCGTTCGGGATCGGTCAGTTCCGGGCCGTGGTGCTTGAGGATTTCCAGGTACCGTTCGGCGGTGCGGTTGAGTTTGCCGCTGATTTCCAGGGTGTTCTTTTGTCCGTCCGCCAAAATGGCCAGCGGGGGGCCAAAGAAGACGTTGGTCTTTCCGACCAATCGCGTTTTTTCGGAGGTCGTTAGGGCAGGGGCAATCCAAGTCGGGTCGCCCCTGCCGTTGCCGGGTGCAGGCACCAAGGCCGGGTCGTCCGGGATGGCGGGGATGCCGGATAGAGGGTCCATATCAGTGGGCCACGCCATGAACGAGTTCGTGTTTGGCGTCCTTCATGCCCTTGGGCAACTGCGGGGGCGACTCCGGCGCGAGCTGGACGAATCCCCGGTTTCTGGCGCCGTCCTGAACATTGTGCGGGTTATGGCATTCGGTGCAGGTAAACCAGCGCTTCTTGCCGGTGCTGGCCCATTCGCCGATGCGCTTGCCGTGAATGCCATCGCGCCAGTCGCGCATTTTGTCGCCGTGGCACTTGCCGCATAGCAATTGGGGTTGATCAAAACTGACCGGGTCACCAAAGTTGTCCACCAGCTTATTGCGCTGGGTGGTGTGGTGGCAATCTATGCACCAGATGCGACCGCGCCCGTGCTGCAGGTTCTGAAGATCGGGCACCATGGCTGCCATGATCGGTGTCGGGACTGGCTTTTTGCTGGTCGGCAGTTTGGGCGGATTGAATTTGGGGCCCACACCGTTATGACACGCTGTGCCGCACATCGGCATCAAGGCGAGCTTCTCCGAGCGTGATTTGACCACCGCCTTGCCAGCAGGAATGTGGTCCAGCATGGGTGTGGCACCCATGGGTACGGTGCCGTCGAACGGATCGCTCCACCAGAGCACCGCACCGGTCTTTGACGAGCACTTCACGTTGGGCAAGCCGGGTTGAAGGTCGCGCTTGACGACTTCCGATGCGCCCTTGCGACTCTCGAAACAGGTTGTCTCCGCGGGCTGCGCCGGCTGCGAGAAAGCCGTCGAAACCATCCCGCAGAAGAAGGCCAGAAGCAGCGCGCTGAAGGTGAGTTTTTTCATGATGCTTGCCTCACCGTGATGCGCTGGCGGCGGTCTCGCCGTCGCTCGAAAAATCCAACGACTTCGCTGCCGAGCGACCTTCGTATTTGACATCGCCGACCAGGATGCCAATGGCGCCCTTGAGCAAAATGGTCAGGATAAAGAAGCCGATGGCCCAGTTGCCAATGGTCATGACGACCTCGATCAGGGTCGGGTAATACTCGGTCACTTCGCCGATGGGCGTGGGGATGAAGCCGGGCACGATCAGGCCCATGCCCTTCTCGATCCAGATACCGACAAAGGCCAGCACGCAGGCAATGGGCAGCAGCTTGTAGTTGGTGCGCACGCTGGGAATCAGGAACATCACGAAAGCGATGATCATGAAAGCCAGGGAACTCCAGAACCACGGCACCAGACTGGTCAGACCATGCAAGCCGAACATCAGGTAGTACAGACCGTTGGCATGCTCGGTGCGCGCATACAGCTCGACCACGATTTCGGACATCGTCAGGAACAGGGCCAGGCCCAGGCACCAGGTGACGATGGTGGCCAGCAGGTTGATGGCATCGTCCTGAATCCACATCTTGGTGGTCTTGCGGATGATCATGAAGACCAGGATGATCAAACACGGGCCCGCCGCAAACGCCGTGGTGATGAAGCGTATCGGCATCATGCTGTGGAACCACATCGGACGCGCCGGCATCGTGGCGATCAGGAAGGCCGTGACGGTGTGGATGCTCAGCGCCCAAACGATCGAGGTGTAGACCACGGGCATGAACCACTTGTTGTTGACCTTGGTGCCGGTGTATTTCGCATACAGGTAGTAAAACCCGCAGATGAAATTGAGTATCAGATAGCCGTTGAGCGCCAGCACGTCCCACGCCAGCATGGAGCCGGGCAAGTTGAAGATGCCGACAAACGGCAACATGTGCCAGAGCCGGTCCGGGCGCCCCATGTGGGCAAAGACGAACAGCATGACCATGATGACCGCCGCAATCGCCAGCATTTCACCCAGCACCGTCACTTCATGCATGGCCTTGTGGTGGTAGACGTAGGCGGGGAAAACAATGGTCACCGCCCCGGCCGCCACGCCAACCAGAAACACCAGATTGGCGAAGTAGAGACCATCGTGAATCTGATTGGTCATGCCGGTGACGATCAAACCCTCGGTGTTTTGCAGGTAGAAGCCGTACAGCGCGCCCGCGCTGAGGAGGGCCAGAAAGACCATCCAGGCATAAAATTTTGCGCCGCCCTTGAGGACATAGCGCGTGTAGTCGGTGGTGAAGTTGATGAGTGTGTGCACGGCCCGGCTCCTCAATCGTAGAAGTAAAAGAACTTCGGAAAGGTATTGAGTTCGGCCTTCAGGCGGAACACGTTTTTCCTGGCCAGAATCAGGCTGACTTCACTTTCCGGGTCAAGCAGGTTGCCGAACTTGCGCGCGCCCACCGGGCAGACTTCGACGCAGGCCGGATAACGTCCCTGGCGCGTGCGCTGCAAGCACCAGTGGCATTTTTCAACCACGCCACGCATGCGCGGCCGGTTGCCCAGGTAGTGCGTCACCGGGTTCATCTCGTCCTTGGGTAAAACCGGCGTCGTCAGGTTCATGCGGCGCGCCCAGTAAGGGCAGGCACCCATACACATGCGGCAACCAATGCACCAGTTGTAGTCGATCACCACCGGGCCATCGGCCTCACGGTAGGTCGTTCGCACCGGGCACACCTTGACGCAGGGCGGCTTCTCGCACTGCATGCAGGCAATCGGCATGTAGGTGGCGTCTTTTTCAGGTACCGCCTTAGGCTCGTACTGGTACTGGCCTTCGAGAACCTGACCGGCCGGGGTGTAGGCGTTGCCACCGACCTGAATGCCCAGCCCTTCCGGGTAGCCCTCGTTCATCTTGTCTTTCGAGAATTCCCCGCGCTCCATTCTGAGCACCTGGATCCACTCGATGCTCTCCCCGGGGTTTTTGCCGCGCGACTGGTTGTTTTCCTCGCCGCAGGCCTTGACGCAGCGCCGGCAGCCGATGCACTTGCGGATGTTCAGGGCATACCCCATCAGAACACCCGGTGCCGCCTCGGTGGTGTCAACCGTCACTTTTTTGCCATACTGCGCGGAGTAGCGCCGCTCCAGCCGAGCCCGCGCCTCGGCCTTCTCCGCCGCTGTCATCAATCGGTAGTTGCCCTGGAAATGCTCCGCCCATTCAACCGTGGCCTTGGCATCGTCAGTCTGGGTCATCAGCGCCGCGGCGCCCATCAACGACGACACACTCAGCGTTCCGCCCGCCACCAGGAAGTTGCGCCGTGAGCTGGTTGTGCCCGATCCGCCGGGAACAACCGGTGCGGGTCGCGCCGAACAAGCGGGCGAGCCCTCGGGTTTGGAATCAGCAGATGGGCTCTTGTCAGGGGTCAAGATAGTTCTCCAGTACAGACAGGTAACTTCGTGCAATACAAGTCACGGTGATCCACGTCCGGCTGCCGGTTCAGGCATGACCGCATTCGAGTCTTCAAGTGGTGCTGGCAGCCAGCGTTGCCGTTGCTGGTGAAAGAACGGGTCGACTGCCGAGTTACTGGAAAAAGACGTGGCGACTTATGGATGCCGATGGTAGAAGGCGGCGGCAAAACCAGTTTGACATGGATCATGCGCACCCCGTTTTTCGGTTGACACCAGCGTGGGCAGGGAGGCAGGTCCCCCAGCAGCGTGCAACCTGGGTTGCACTACGGAAGGTCCGAGCGCCATTCGTCTTGCAACAACTGCAGCATGTCATCCGCCGACATCTTGGCCCCCAGATCGCTGCCCTCCAGCAGGCTGTCGGCCAGTGCGCGTTTGTGTTGGTGCAGGTCAACGATCTTTTCTTCTATGGTTTCCTTGGCCACCAGCCGGTAGATGGTGACCGGGCGGGTCTGGCCGATGCGGTGCGCACGGTCGGATGCCTGGTCTTCCACGGCTGGGTTCCACCACGGGTCCATGTGGATCACGTAGTCGGCCGCAGTCAGGTTCAGCCCGGTGCCGCCAGCTTTGAGGCTGATCAGGAACACATCGCCGTCGCCCCCCTGAAACGCGTCCACGCGCACCTGTCGCTCCCGCATTGGGGTTGAGCCGTCGAGGTATTGGTAGCGCACGCCACGGGTGTCAAGCTCACGCCTGATCAGGCTCAAGTGGTCGACAAACTGGCTGAACACCAGCGCCTTGTGCCGATTGGCCAGCAGCTCGTCCAGCAGTTCGCCAAACGCCGCCAGTTTGCTGCTGGGCAAGCCCAGCTCGGGTGCCACCAATTGCGGGTTGCAGCAGGCGCGGCGCAGTTTCATGATCTCGGCCAGGATCTGGATGTGGCGCTGGCCGCCTTCGCCCTCGGTGTTGGCCAGTCGCTCCAGCGCGGCGCGGCGCAAGGCTTCGTAAAGGGCCGATTCCTCGCTCGACAACTGCACCTGGCGCAGGATTTCGGTGCGCGAGGGCAACTCCGAGAGCACCTGCGATTTGGTGCGCCGCAAGATGAAGGGCCGGATCAGCTTGCGCAGGCGCTGGCGCGCATCGCCGTCTTGCAGGCGCTCAATCGGCCCGGCGTAGCGCTCGTTGAAGTCTTCCAGCGAGCCCAGCAGCCCAGGGTTGATAAAGCGGAACAAATTCCACAACTCGCCCAAGTGGTTTTCCAGCGGCGTGCCGGAGCACAGCATGCGGAAATCACCTTGCAGCGCCATGGCGGCCTGGGAGCGTTTGGTCTGGTGGTTTTTGATGGCCTGCGCCTCATCAAGCACGATGCTGTGCCAGCGCACGGCGCTGAAGCGCTCCACCTCCGACTGCAGCAAGCCGTAGCTGGTAATCACCAGATCAAAGGGCTTGAGTTCGCTCAAAGCCAACTGACGGTCACCACTGCCAAACACAATCACCTTGAGGGTCGGCGCGAAGCGATCAATCTCGGCCAGCCAGTTCAGGCAGACCGAGGTCGGTGCCACCACCAGCGCCGGCCCCTGCGGCGCGCGCGACAGCAGCAGGGCCAGCGCTTGCAGGGTTTTGCCCAGGCCCATATCGTCGGCCAGGCAGGCGCCCACGCCCCAATGGGCCAGACGGCACAGCCAGTTGAAGCCAGTGAGTTGGTAGTCGCGCAAGTCGGCCTGCAAGGTGGCTGGCAACACGGGCTCCAAGGCATCCAGCGTGCTCAGGCGCGCCAAGTGATCCTTCCAATGTTTGTCGCTCTTGAGTTTGCCCGCCGCATCGGCCAGGTCTTGCAGTGCGCCACTGGCCAGTGCATGCACGCGCAGCCCTTTGCCGTGGCGCTGGGCATAGGCCCGCAGCTCGTCCAGACGGCGGCGGAACTCGTCGGTCAGGGCCAAAAACTGGTTGTCGCCCAGGTGGATAAAGCGGCCGCGCCCGGCGGCGGTAAGCGCCAGCAGTTTCTGCAGGTCAATCACCGTGTCATCGTCGATGGTCAGTTCGCCGCCGACGGCAAACCAGTCCAGATCGCGCTTGATCGAGATGGAAAAACGCTTGTCATTGATTTCGCGGCTGATCCTGAACTTTTCACCTTCAGGCCAGGCGATCAGCACCTTGTCGGCCTGTGCCTGCATTTGCAGCAGCAGTTCAAGGCAGTCCTGGGGCTCATCCACCACGCGCTCGCCATGGGCCTCCACGCTGTCGCGCAGCACCGGGCAGGCCGCCACCAGCGCGCTGGCGGCTTGCGTTTCCGTGGCCAGATTGCGCCGCGCTTGAAGCGGCTGCCCCGCGATTTCGGCTATGACGCTCTCGGAGCCCGCACCCGGCGCGTAGTAGGGGCCGGCGCTGGCGAACGGGCGCACCAGCAGGCTGATGCGCAAGCCCGGGCCGTGCGGCATCAGGTGCACGTGCATGCGGGTGTCCGCCGCCACCTGCGCCAGGTTGGAGGGCAACACGTCGATGTCTGACTGAATCGTGATGAGTGAAGAGATGGCGCGAATGGCGTCGAGCACCTGCTCCTTGGCCCGCGCCGGCACTTTGAGCGACTCGCCCAAAATGGCCGCAATGCGCCGGTGCTCGGCGGTGACTTCAATCACCCGCAGGCGGGTGGGTGTTTCCTTGCTGATCAGAACACTCTCGCAGGCGTCGTTGATCGGCGGCTGCAGGCGCAGCGTCAGCGAGTCGGCTGCGGTTTTTTTGATCTCCAGCTCGGGCTCTCCCCGCAAAATCTCAACCCTGACACCCGGCGCGGTTTGCCAGAACACTAAAGGATGACCAATCAGATGCGGCAGCGCGTTGCTACCGCTGAGCACGTATTCCGTGCCGCCGTAGTAGCCCCTGCTCGCCGGTTTGATGATGGCGCAAACCGCAAGGTCTTGCGGGGTCAGGAAATCCATCAATTCCGCTTCATCGCTCAAGCGCCTGAGCGCCACCGCCCGACCGCTGGTCCAGGCTGCCTTGCCTTTGCGTTTTTGTTCACGCGGTTCTACAAAGACCTGGCCGTGCATAAGCTGCAGTTCCCAAACCAAGCGCGAGTCCGCAACAAGCGTTGCGCCGCTGGGGGGAGCCAGACCCGCCAACAGGGCCAGTTGGCGCTGCCAAGGCTCTTGGCGTTCAAACCAATCGGCCAGTGCAACCGTGCCTTGCTGGTCGCGCAGTGCACGGGCGCGTTCGGCAAAAACGGCGCTGTCTGGGTACTGGGTGCGGCCCAGCAACTCGGCCGCCTGTGCGGCAATGAACTGGAAACCCGCTGCGTCGCTCTTCAGGCACAACTCGGCCAGCGTCAGGTGCGTTGATTCGGGTGTTGGCACACCCAGCCAGTAGTCGACCAGGTGGGAAAACAAAGTCGCCAGTGGCCCGCGTGGCTCGGCCCGAGCTCGGTCATCGCCGACTTGCCGCTCGCCGGCTTGTACCTCGCTCAGATAGTTCAGAAATCCAAAGGGCGAGGCATTGCCCCCGGGCTGGCGCAAGGCCTGATCGATATAGCCGCGCGCCCTCTTTTTCAACTTGGGGTCGGCACTGCGCAACAGAGCCAGAACATGCAAATAACCACACAGGCCGGAAAAAACGGCAGTGCTGCGCCCGCTGTCTTTGCGCAGCAACTTGAGTGCACTTTCAAAACCGCTGGTAGCTGCGTCAAGATCGCCCTTGAGCAGCAAAACAGCGCTGCGCAAAGCTTGCCCGAACGCGTCGTCGCGCGAGTCAGCCAGCGCCTGCACCGGGCCAAGCTGGCCGGACAACAGAAGATGTTGGGCATAGGCAGCGACAAACGTGGGGTTGTGCACGCCGGGCAGCGCCATCAGTCTTTGCGCGCAATCGTTGATGGACCGGGTCGAACCAAGCTGATTCAGACAGTCGGGCAGGAGCACGGCCAAAACCGCTTCCTGAACCATGGGTTGCAGCAGTGAAAAGAGTTGCGAGTCAAAAGGCCGCGCGCAGATCTCCAGGTAGGGGTGCAAGGGCTGGGAAACATAGTGTTCGCCACACGCCGACAAGCAGTGACTCACGTCATGCACGTCCCGGCCACGCAGCATGGCCATGCGCAGCACCATGACCGCGTTTCGGTAGTTGCGCGGATAAGACGTTGCCTGCCCGAAGTTGACTCGGTCAACGACCTCGACGGCATGGCAAATCGGGCCAAAGCTGCCCTCGGCCATCGCGCTTTTCAGTGCCAGCGCCTGAATTGCCGGCGCACACCGAATGTCATCACCGACCGTCTGGGCCAGTAGTCCCATCGACTGAAGTTCGGTCAAGACCGGGGCGAGTGTGGTGCTGGTGTAGGCCGGGCCAGCGGGCGACTTGAAGCGCGCTTCGCGCAGGTAGTTGACCAAGCGTGCCTGGCCGGGTGTTGAGCCGACCAGGGCCAGGGTGGCGAGAATGGCTTTATGCGCGGTGGGCAGCGCGGCGTGGCGTTCAATCAAGTCGGGCTGGGTCATTGGGCGGCAAACATGTGGTGGAGTCTGCCCGTACTCTACCGTGCGGCACCTACAACTCGAAGCCCGCTATCCACGCCGAGACCCTTTGGCGGTCTCAGTGCAGCCAGCCCTTGTTTGCCATTCGCTGTGCCGTGGTTTAATGTGTCGATGAAATCGAAAAACATAGACACGTTATTTCGACAT
>JAUXWC010000268.1 GCA_030685025.1 Rhodoferax sp. | reverse complement strand
GTGTGAATGGTTGTCGAATAGGGCGGAATTCTGGCTGCAAGGTGCAAGTCCAACCAGGCGTTTAAGGCAATGGGGGTGTTGAAGAGAGCCCGAAGGGCGACCGTAGACACCCCCATTGCGCGCGGGTCTAGGCATTGAGGTGGGGTTTTCGGGTGTCGGTGCCCGGGACTGCTTGAGTCGACGTTGTCGGGGCGTACAGGGTGGTAAAAACTGACCGTGCCGAAACAGCTTGAGCAGGCGCGACACCGGCCAACACGATCGCAAGTCCCAACCGATGTCGCGCCCCGAGAGCCCGGGAGGGCTACGTTGCCGACGCCAGTATTTCACAAAGCGTCTGGCCTTGTCCAGCCAAAGCCCGGTCGGCACCTTGGTCGATGGAGCCTCCTGCGCGAATCTACCCCTGCGCGTGTTGCCGCGTGTCTGTTCTCATTTGCAGCCCCTGTGACCGTGGCAACCGCTATTGCAGCAATGACTGCGCACAGCAGATGCGCAAATCAAGCCAGGAGGGGGCGGCCAAACGCTATCAAGACAGCTATCGCGGACGCAGCACCCACGCCGCGCGCCAACGTCACTACCGAGAGCGTCAACGTGGCCACCGATGGCATCTGGCAAAGAAAGTGACGCATCAGGGTTCCCCATTGGCGCCCCCTGCTGCTCTACTGCCAAGCGAGACGACAGCGCTGCAAACCATCGGATCAGAGTCATTGCAAGCATCAAAACCGCTGTGGCAGTGCCACTTCTGTCATTGCGAGTGCTCTGAGCTGGTGCGAATCGGGTTTTTGCGCTGTCGTGTTCGCCGCCCTATCGAGTCGACACACCAGAAGAAGGAAACCCGTCATGCCCGTGACCCCTGAACTACGCGCCAAAATATTGCGTTACCGCCTGGTCGAGCTTTGGCGTACCGGCACCATTGCAGCCCAACTGGGCGTGCATCACGGCACCGTTGAGCGCATCCTGCGCCAAGATGGATTGCCTCGCATTGGGGTGGTGCGCGCCTCCAATATCGACTCCTACCTGCCCTTCATTGTGGAGACCCTCAAGAAGTTTCCCACCCTGCGTGCCTCGCGCCTGTACGCCATGGTCAAAGAGCGCGGCTACCACGGTGGCCCCGATCACTTTCGCCACCTCATCTCCCACCATCGACCCCGACCGCTACCCGAGGCGTACCTGCGCTTGGTCACACTCATCGGCGAACAAGGGCAAATTGACTGGGGTCACTTTGGCTACCAGCAAATCGGCAAAGCCAAACGCCCCCTGATGGCTTTCGTTGCCGTACTGTCCTGGTCACGGCGCATCTTTTTGCGCTTCTCGCTCGATGCACGCATGGAGAGCTTTCTGCGTGGTCATGTGCAGGCCTTTGAGGCCTGGGGTGGCGTGCCTCGAGTCCTGCTCTATGACAATCTTAAAAGTGCAGTCCTTGAGCGACAAGGCGATGCCATTCGCTTCTCGCCCACGCTGCTGGCCTTTGCCGCGCACTACCACTTCGAGCCACACCCGGTAGCGGTGGCACGGGGTAACGAGAAAGGTCGGGTCGAGCGGGCCATTCGCTACATCCGTGACAATTTCTTTGCCGCACGCACCTTCACCGATCTCGATGACCTCAATGCACAGGCCGATGCGTGGGTGAATGGCCCCGCCGATGAACGTCTGTGCCCGCAGGACAAGACCATGACGGTGGGACAGGCCTTTGTCCAGGAGCAACCGCGCCTGCTGGCACTGCCGGCAAACCCCTATCCGGTGGAAGAACGGGTGGTGGTCAAGGTGGGCAAAACCCCTTATGTGCGCTTTGACCTCAATGACTACTCGGTACCGCACACCCAGGTGCGCAAGGCCCTCACGGTGCTGGCCGACACCAAGACGGTGCGTATCCTGGATGCCCAGACGCTGGTGGCCAGCCATGCACGCAGCTATGACAAGGCGCAGCAAATCGAGACTGAGTCACACATCAAAGATTTGGTTGAACGCAAAGCCCAGGCCCATGCGCAGCGCGGTATGGGCAGGCTCAGCCAGGCCGTGCCCGCCAGCGTAGAGCTGCTCGTCCAAGCTGGTGCCAGAGGTGAGAACCTGGGCTCAATCACACAAGCCTTGTTGCGTCTGATGGATCGCTACGGCGCCACTGAGGTTCAGACGGCTGTGCTGACAGCACTGGCACGCAAGGTGCCACACCCCAATGCGGTTCGTCTGGCGCTAGAAACCCAGCGCGAAGAGCGTCAGGCCCCAGCCCCTGTGGGGGTGCAGTTGAGCGACAAGATCAGGGCACGTGACACGGTGATCCACGCCCATCCATTGGCCAGCTACGACCAGTTGAGCAGTCCTGCGCCCAGCGGTGAGAGCGCACACGCCAATCCAGTGGCAACGCCCACGACTGCCACTACCAGCGAGAAGACGTCCACTGCCTCAAAAAGCAAAGCAACTGAGCCTCAATCCACAACCCAAAGGAGCGATAAAGATGAATCCAAAGAATGAGGGCTTGCGCCGGCGTGCGGTCGATCTACGCTTGCACGGTGTGTTGGAGCATTGGTCAGAACTGAGCGACGCCGATTGGCTACCCAAGTTGATCGATTGGGAGGAGCAGACACGGGCCCAACGCAGTCTGGAGCGGCGCTTAGGCGGTGCTCATATCGGGCGCTTTAAGGCCTTGGCTGACTTTGACTGGTCCTGGCCAAAACAGTGTGATCGAGCGGCCATTGAGGCTTTGATGACGCTGGACTTTATGAAGCAGGGCGCCAACGTGGTGCTGCGCGGCAACAATGGCGTTGGCAAGTCGATGTTGGCCAAAAACGTGGCGCATCAAGCCCTGGTGCAGGGCTATACGGTGCGCTTCACCACCGCTGGTGAGATGCTGGGGGACTTGGCAGCGCTGGACAGTGATGCAGCGCTACGCAGGCGCCTGCGTTATTACGCCAGTGCGGACTTGTTGGTGATTGATGAGATTGGCTATCTGTCGTATTCAAACCGGCAGGCTGACCTGTTGTTTGAACTGGTCAACCGGCGATATGAGTCCAAGAGCATGATCGTGACGACCAACATGGCGTTTGCCGACTGGCATACAGTGTTTCCCAATGCCGCTTGTGTTGTGTCTTTGATTGATCGCTTGGTGCATCACTCTGAGGTGATTGCCATCGAGGGTGAGTCCTATCGGCTCAAGGAGGCACAGGCACAAGCCAAGCAGTTGGCAGCAAAACGCAAGAAGGCCAAGCTATGAAGCACGTCATGAAACATTTGCAATTGCCTTCTGGTCTTCAGTCAGGTCTGCCCATGATCATCGATAGAGACTGGAGCGTTGAGCAAGCGGTGGCCGTGGCTGAACTGCTGGAGGATTTGCTGCATGTGATTCACAGCCGCTACCAGGGCGAGCTTTACGCGTATTGGAAAGCTACCCGGATCACCCATTTCGAGGTTAAAGACTGCGGCGATGACGAAGGAATGCAGCCGTAAGCTGAGTCAATATCCATCAAACTCGCAATGGGCCCGAAAGGGCCCATTGCTTTGGCACACCCGCGAGCTCAAAACTCCGCCAGATTTACGCGCTCAAATGCAGCCGCTAACA
>JAUXWC010000263.1 GCA_030685025.1 Rhodoferax sp. | reverse complement strand
GGCAATCGACCCGGCCGTATCGAGCCGCGCATGCGAAAGCGACGACCCAAACCCTACCCGTGGTTAAAGGTTTCGCGTGCCCATGCTCGCCGGAAAATCAAGATACATGGTCACGACTGGGAGCCAAAGTAAGTGCCATTCCCCTTGGCATCGTGTCTAATCCGCTGGGGCCGTCCCATGACCAACAAGCTACCCATCAAGCTGCTCGATCTGCTGCGTCAGCGCACGGTCGAGGGCGCGCGCATCGAATACAAGGCAGGCTGGAACCCGGACGCGATCCTGCGCACCGTGTGTGCCTTCGCGAATGACTTTGAAAACCTGGGCGGCGGCTATGTGGTGATCGGGCAAGACTGCGATGCGAGCGGCCAGCCGATTTTTCCGCCTGTGGGCCTGGCAGCAAACCAGCTCGACAAGATTCAGCAGGAACTGCTGGCGGCGTGCCAGTTGATTCAGCCGCCGTATTTCCCTGTCTTGAGCCTGCAAGAAGTAGAAGACCGCCAGCTCATCGTGCTCAAGGCACCGGGTGGCATGAACCGGCCCTACAAGGCACCGGCCTCGGTCAGCGCCAAGCACAAAACCTGGCATTACTACATACGCCGTTACAGCAGCACGGTGGAAGCCAAAGGCGAAACCGAACGGGAATTGCTTGGCCTTACCGCCCAGGTGCCGTGGGACGACCGCTATGCCCAACAAGCCCGGGTCAGCGATTTGTCCAAACCTTTGTTGCTGGAGTATTTGCTTGAGGTGGGCAGCGCTCTCGCTGCCGACGCGTCCCAGATGACGGTGGAAGACCTGGGGCGCCAAATGAACTTGGTGGGCGGCCCGAGCGAGTCGCCTTGGCCCAAGAACGTGGGCCTGCTGTTTTTCAATGAAACCCCGGGGCGCTTCTTTCCTTACACGCAGATTGATGTGGTGTGGTTTCCCGAGGGCGCTGGCGGCGACCGTTTTGATGAGAAGATCTTCAAAGGGCCGCTCGCGCGCATGACGCGCGAGGCTTTGGGCTACATCCAGCGAAATTACTTGCATGAAACGGTGATCAAGCACCCCAATCGCGCCGAAGCGACACGCGTGTGGAACTTTCCGTATGCGGCGGTTGAAGAAGCCGTGGTCAATGCCGTGTACCACCGCTCGTATGAAGAGCGCGAGCCGATCGAGGTGCGTATCAGTCGTGAAGAGCTGGTGGTGCTGAGTTTCCCGGGGCCGGACCGGTCCATCAAACTGGCTGATTTTGAAGCGGGCCGCGCGGTGAGCCGCCGCTACCGTAACCGGCGCATTGGCGAGTTCTTGAAAGAGCTGGACTTGACTGAGGGGCGCTCGACCGGCGTGCCCAAGATATTGAAGGTGATGGCGGCCAATGGCTCGCCACCGCCGCAGTTTGAAACGGATGATGATCGCTTTGCCTTTGTCATCCGCCTACCGGTACACCCGCAGGCGCAGCAGCCGAGCGCGCGAGTCACCGATCAAGTCACCGATCAAGTCACCGATGAGGTCGGGAAGCTGTTGGTCATAGCCGAGCGGGGTGAGCAATCCAGGCGCACTCTGCAAGATGCCCTGGGGCTAAAGCACATTCCCCACTTTCGCAGTGCCTATCTGTTGCCAGCCCTCGTGGGCGGCTATCTTGAAATGACCTTGCCAGGCCAGCCTAACAGCCGTCTTCAACGCTACCGTTTGACGCAGCGCGGGCGCCAGTGGCTGCTGGGGCAGCATCCATGAGCACCTCAGCCGAAGATGCGCTTGCCGTACTCCAGGCGGAAAACGCGCGTCTTGTCGCGCTGTTGGACGCGAAAGGCGTTGACTGGCGGCCTGCACCAGGGCCAGTGCAGCCGACCGAGACGATGGCGACAGCGTTAGAGCCTTCGAGACTGAGCAACCCGGACAAGATCGCGCTGTTTCGTCGCCTGTTCCGAGGCCGCGTTGACGTGTTCCCGGTTCGTTGGGAAAACAAGAAGACCGGTATCAGCGGGTACACACCGGCTTGCGGCAACGAATGGGTTGCTGGTGTTTGCGACAAGCGGCGTATCAAATGCTCGGATTGCGGCCATCGTGTGTTGTTGGCGCTGTCGGATCGGGCCATCTACCAGCACATCACAGGCAAGCAGACCATTGGCGTCTATCCCTTGCTGACTGATGACACCTGCCACTTTTTGGCCGTTGATTTTGACCAGGCCGAGTGGAAGCAGGACGCGCGAGCGTTCGCGAAATCCTGCCGGGAACTCGGGGTGCCGGTGGCCATCGAGGTCTCCCGCTCGGGCAAAGGCGCGCATGCGTGGGTGTTTTTTGCTGACCGTGTTGCGGCGCGCGATGCGCGCAACCTCGGCAGCGCCATCATCAGCCACGCCTGTGCCCGCACCCGGCAACTCAAGCTCGAATCTTATGACCGTCTCTTCCCCAATCAAGACACCATGCCCAAAGGCGGTTTCGGCAATTTGATTGCCTTGCCGTTTCAGTACGAACCCAGCGCGCGCGGTTTCAGTGTGTTTGTGGGCGCGGCGTGGCAACCCTATCCAGACCAGTGGGGCTATCTGGCATCGATTGAGTCGATGCAAGCGCATGACATCGCGCCCACGGTACTTCGCGCGACTGGCGGTGTGCATCCCTTGGATGTCACCTTCATTGACACGGAAGACCAGCAACAGCCGTGGAAACGGCCGCCGCCCTTGGTCAAGAAGTTGGTCGGGCCGATGCCGCAGTCCCTGACCATCACTTTATCGAACTTGGTTTACTTCGAGAAGGCGCAACTGCCGCAAGCGCTGGCGAACCGACTGATTCGTCTCGCCGCGTTCCAGAATCCCGCCTATTACAAGGCGCAGGCGATGGGTTTTTCGGTGTGGAACACGCCTCGGGTGATCGGCTGTGCGGACAACTTTCCCCTCCACATCGCGCTGCCACGCGGCTGCCTGGATGCCTCCATGGACTTGCTGCGCGATAACGCCATTGCGGCCGAACTGGTCGATGAGCGCACCAAGGGGCAGACCATCGATGTCAGCTTTGCCGGCACCCTCAAGCCTGAACAGGAGTTGGCCCAGACCGCCATGTTGCAGCACGACACCGGCGTGTTGTGCGCGCCGACGGCGTTTGGCAAGACCGTGACGGCTGCTGCCTTGATTGCGCGGCGTGGCGTGAATACCTTGGTGTTGGTGCATCGAAAGGAACTGCTCAAGCAATGGCAGGAGCGTCTGCAAGCCTTTCTGGGCGTCGGGAAGGAGGTGGTTGGGACCATTGGCGGCGGTAAGGCGAAGCCGACAGGCAAGATCGATATTGCGATGATGCAATCGCTGGTTCGCAACGACAAGGTGGATGATTTGATCGAGCACTACGGACAGGTGATCGTCGACGAATGCCACCACGTCGGCGCAGACTCATTCAAAGCCATTCTCAAAGCAGTCAAGTCCAAATACCTGCTGGGGCTCACCGCGACGCCGTTTCGCCGCGATGACCAACACCCGATCATCTTCATGCAGTGTGGGCCGATTCGGCACAGCGCAGCCAGATTGGCGAGCGCGCCACACGATTTGCAGGTGGTGCCGCAGCGGTTGACCAAGCAGTGCGACTTGCCGGTTGACGCAGCAATTCAGGCGGTGTTCGGTCACCTCGCCAAAGATCTGGATCGCACGCGCTCGGTTGTTGCGACAGTGGTTGAAAGCTTCCAGGAGGGGCGCAAGGTCTTGGTGGACGAGTTGAATGCGCTGCCACCGGATGCACCGCGTGTGTTGTTGTCCACCGGCAAGTTGGTGGGAGAAGGCTTCGACCATCCCCCGCTCGATACGCTGGTGTTGGCCATGCCCATTTCTTGGAAAGGTACCTTGCAACAGTACGCCGGGCGTCTGCATCGCGAGCATGCGACCAAGACCGATGTGCGCATCGTTGACTTTGTGGATTCTGGTCACCCGGCCTTGTTGCGCATGTGGGGTCGACGTCAGAGTGGCTACCGCGCCATGGGTTACCGAATTGCAGAGCCCGAGCTCGCAACGACCAGTCTTTTTCATGGCGCAGCAGAAGACCCCGTCATCGCGAGGCCTTAGGCCGTGGCGATCCATGGACGTGTACCTCTGAGGTGGATTGCCGCGCTGCGCTCGCAATGACGGCAAGCGCCTACTGGCGTGGTGACGCATTCAAAACGAGTGGGGCGCCAGCGTGCGTTATGCTGCCCCCATGCACACCGAAAACTTCATCCCCGGCAAAGACGCCTCGCTCGAATTCACCATCAACACGCTGCAAGCCAAGTTACAGGCGCTTGGCTTTCACATCGAGGAGCGCAGTTGGCTCAATCCGGTGGACGGTGTGTGGTCGGTTCACATCCGTGACCGTGATTGCCCGATTCTGTTCACCAACGGCAAGGGCGGCTCGCGCCTGGCCTGTCTGGCCAGTGCACTGGGCGAGTACTTTGAGCGCCTGTCGACCAACTATTTCTGGACCCACTACTACCTGGGCCTCAAAGTCGCGGAGCGGCACCATGTGCACTACCCGCAAGAGCGCTGGTTCGAGCCCGGCGCGGCTGGCAGTTGGCCCGAAGGCATTTTGAACCCTGAGTTGCACAAGTTCTACAACCCGGAAGGCAACATCGACGCCAGCAACCTGGTCGAATTCAACTCCGGCAACGTCGAGCGCGGCATCTGTGCCATTCCCTACACGCGCCAAAGCGATGGCGCTGTCACCTACTTCCCGGTCAACATCATCGGCAACTTGTATGTGAGCAACGGCATGTCGGCCGGCAACACCCAGGCCGAGGCGCGCACCCAGGCGCTATCAGAATTGTTCGAGCGCCACATCAAGTTCCGCATCATCAGCGAGGGCATCTGCCTGCCAGACGTGCCCGAGGAGGTGATTGCCCGTTACCCGCGCATTCTGGCGGGCATCGAGGGCCTGCGCGCGGCGGGCTTCGGCATTCTGGTGAAAGACGCCTCGCTTGGTGGCCAGTATCCGGTGATGAATGTGACGCTGCTGCACCCTGAAGACCAGGGTTGCTTCTCCAGTTTTGGCGCCCACCCTCGTTTCGAGATCGCGCTGGAGCGGGCCTTGACCGAATTGCTGCAGGGCCGCGCCCTGGATGCGCTGGCCGGCTTTCCCAAGCCGGGCTTCGATTTGGAAGAGGTGGCCAGTTCCACCAACATCGAGATTCACTTTGTCGACTCCAGCGGTGTGATCCACTGGAAGTTCCTGGGTGACGTGCCTGACCATCCGTTCTGCGATTGGAACTTCAGCAACACCACCGCCGAGGACTATGCCTGGGCGGTGAACCGTGTGCACCAGGACGGTTTTGAGATCTACATCTCCGACTTCACCCACCTCGGCGTCTACGCTTGCCGGGTGTTGATCCCGGGCATGTCGGAAATCTACCCGGTGGACGATCTGGAGTTCGAGAACAACAGTGTGGGCAACAGCATCCGCGAAGCCATTCTGAACCTGCCCGATCTGGACGACCAGGAGTGCGCAGACCTGCTCGACACCCTGAATGAATCGGCCTTGGCGGATCAGCGCCCGGTGGCCGCGGTGATTGGCCTGGCGGCGGACGCCGGCTCGTTTTGGGCCGACCTGCGCGTCGGTGAACTCAAGACGCTGCTGGCGCTGGCCATTGGCGACGAAGCCGCCACGCTGGAAGGTTGCGAATGGATCAAGCACTTTGATCAACTCAACCCGCAGCGCCGCCGCGTTTACGCTTGCATCGAGAGCCTGATCAGTCTGGCCGATATGGGCGACACCGGGCCCTACCTGGACAACCTGCGCCAGCTCTTTGGCGCAGGCGCCGTGGAGCAGGCGCACGCGCTGATCATGCAAACCGACCGCTTCATGGGCATCCCGGCGCCGGGGCTGTTGCTGGAAGGCTGCGAGATGCACCGCAAGCTGTTGGTGGCGTACGACAAGGTGCATGTGCGGGCCGCTTGATGGGTGCAGGCGGCTATACTACCTAAACTAAATAGGTAGTATAAGTGACGCTGTATCAAGAGTTCTCCCTGGCTGCACAAACTGCCTTTGCAGGGGTGGACAGTGCCGCGCGTGATGCGGACCTCCAGCGCAGCGTGGCTGATTTGCCTGGTGGTTTTGCCAAGAAGGTGGTCTCAGGGCGCACCTACTGGTACTACCAAGTCAAGAGCCCGAATGGCAAATTGCGCCAGTCGTATGTCGGGCCCGATGATGAGTCCACGCGGGCGCTGATTCAACGTCATGCCGATCCCGTGGCAAAACTGGCGCGGCAGCAGTTGGCACGGATGGCGCGCGCGGCGATGGAACTCGGGTGCGCCGACATCCCACCCAAACACGCGCGGGTGATTGAGCGCCTGGCTGACAGCGGTTTGTTCTCCGCCGGAGGTATTCTGGTTGGCACCCACGCCTTCCTGGCCTATCAAAACGTATTTGGCGTTCGGTGGAGCGCGGGCGCGGCCACCCTCGACCTGGATTTCGCCCACGCCGGGCGCAATGTGTCCCTGGCGTTGCCGGAGAACTTGACGCTCGATACCCCCGCCGCGATTGAGTCCTTGCAAATGGGCTTCATCCCGAATCTGGCGCGCACCTCCTTTCGCAAGGCCGACGAGCCTGATTTCGATCTCGACTTTCTGACTTCGCGTGGACGAAGGGGTGACGAGCCGGTGACGGTGCCGCGTTTGAATCTGACACTGCAGCCGCTGCGCTTCATGGAGTTGTCGTTGCAGGACCCGATGCGAGTCACCTTGTTGGCCCGCAGCGGCCCGATTGTGGTGAACCTGCCGCGCCCGCAGCGCTACGCCTTGCACAAGCTGCTGGTTTACGGCGAGCGACCCCAGGCCCAGCGAGTCAAGGCACGCAAGGACGTGGCGCAAGCCGCTGCGTTGATCGACTACCTGCTGGTCCACGACAGCGCCGAAATGGCCGCGATGTGGGTCGATGTCAATGCCCGCGGGCCCGGTTGGCGCAAGCGCTTGAAAGAGGGGTTCGAGGTGATGGCCTCCTTGTACCCGGGTTGCGACTTTGCGGAGCGGATTCGACGGGCGACAGCCTATTGATCCTTCCGGAAGTGATGACACAAGCCGATGAGACTTCAGCCCGTCATCGCGAGGCCGACCGGCCGTGGCGATCCATGCTGGCGTGCCGAGGTGGATTGCCGCGTCGGCTGCGCCTCCTCGCAATGACGGCAACTCCTGTCGTGAATTGCGAAACACTCAATAATCGGCGTCCTGTTCCCCTATTGAAGATTCGGTGCATGGCGATGCCAACATTCAAGCAAACGACGGGCCACAGTCGCCGTCGACTCTCGTGAGCGCTGATCCGTGGCTGCAAGCCTGGTTGCCATTGGTGCAGGCCCGCTGCGCGGGTCGCCCTGTGCTGGAACTGGGCTGCGGCACTGGGCGGGACACGGCGACCCTCACCCGGGCGGGCCATCAGGTGTTGGCGCTTGACCTGTCGTGGGCGTCCACCGTGGTTGCCAAGCTTCGGGCACCTGGTGCCAAGTTCTATCGCCAAAACATTCTGGCACCTTTCCCGGTCGGTGAAGGCGCAGCCGGGGTGGTCGTCGCGAGCCTGTCCTTGCATTACTTTGATTGGACCGGCACGCTCAATTTGGTGAGCCGAATTCGGCAAACCCTGCGACCAGGGGGTGTTCTCTTGTGCCGCCTCAATTCCACCGGGGATGTGAACTTTGGGGCCATCGGCCACGAGCGCTTGGCGGACAACTACTATCGGGTGCGCGGTGTGCCCAAGCGTTTCTTCGACCGGGCGTCAGTCGAGGCGCTGTTTGCCAGCGGATGGGTCACGCTGAGCATTCAAGAAGCCGATATTGACCGCTACGTGCTGGCCAAAACCGTGTGGGAGGTCGTTCTTGAGCGTGACTCGTAAACCTGGTGCTTATGCACAAGGTCAATGCGACTCCGCCCGGGGATCAAACGCATCCTGCAAGCCGTCGCCCAGGAAGTTGACCGCGATCACCGTGATGAAGATCAGAAAACCGGGGTAGAACGCCAACGCCGGCGCGCGTGAGATCAATTCCTGCGCGTTATTGAGCATGTTGCCCCAGCTCGGTGTGGGTGGCTGGATGCCCAGGCCGAGAAAGCTCAGCGTGCTCTCCAGCAGGATGATCTGGCCCACCGCCAGACTCAGCGCCACGATGATCGGCGAGGTGGTGTTGGGCAACACGTGCACACTCAGGATGTGGCGCGCGCTGGCGCCTTGAGTACGCGCAGCCAGCACGAATTCACGGGTCATCAGGCTCAGGGTCGAAGCACGCACCAGCCGCGCCACGGTGGTCCATTCCACCAGCGCGATGATGATTACGATGCGCAGGAAGTTGGCGGTGCCCGAACGCACGAACTCTTGCGAAAAACCGAGTTTTTCCAGATCAATGGCGGCAAAGACGATCAGCAGCGGCAGCAGTGGCAGCGAGATCACACCGTCGGTCACGCGCATCAGCACCGCTTCGGTGCGGCCGCGGTAGTAGCCGGCCATCAAACCGATCAAGGTGCCCAGCAGGGCGGCGCTGATGGCGCCGAACAAGCCCACCAGCAGCGAAACACGCCCGCCGTACATCAGGCGCGCCATCACGTCGCGGCCGGCCTCGTCGGTGCCCAGCAGATGTTGGGCTGAGGGTGCGTCGAAGCGTTTGAGCAAATTGGTGTCGTTGACGTTGATACCCATCAGGCGCTCGTAGACCGGCGCACTGGCCGCGAACAGCACCAGCAGCAGCAAGACGATGCCGCCCAGCATGGCCACGCGGTTGCGGCGCAGGCGGCGCCAGCGCAACTGCCAGACCGACTGGGGTTGGTCGGCGATGGCCATGGCGGCCACGGCGTTGGGGTCGGCGGCGAGTTCGGTCATGACAGCGAAATCCTTGGGTCGAGCCAGGCATAGGCGATGTCGGCCACCAGGTTCGAGGCCAGGGTGGCGGTGGTGGCAAACAGCAGGCCCATCAGCGCCAGATTGAAGTCATTGCCCATGATGGCCTCGAAGATCAGTTTGCCCATGCCGCGCTGGGCAAACATGGTCTCGGTGATGAGGGCGCCGCCCAGCAGCGCGCCAAAGCTCAGCGCCAGCACCGTCACGACCGGGATCATGGCGTTGCGCAGGGCGTGCTTGAACACCACGCGCAGCGTGCCGGCGCCCTTGGCGCGCGCGGTGCGGATGTAGTCCATGCGCAGCACCTCCACCATCGAGGCACGGGTGAAGCGCGTGAAGCGACCGGCGAACGCCGCGGTCAGGGTCAACACCGGCAGCACGTAGTACTTGGCGCTATCGGCCAGCGTGCCGTCGCCGCCGATGGTGAACATGCCGCTGGCCGGCAGCCAACCCAGACGCACCGCGAACAGGTAGATCAGCATCAGGGCCAGGAAGAACACCGGCACCGAGATGCCGGCAAACGCCAGCAGGTTGATGGTCCGGTCCATGGCCGAGCCCTTGGTCATGGCGGCGGCAATACCCAGCGTGAGTGCCAGGGCGCTGAAGACCATGAAGGACAGTCCCACCAGCTTGCCGGTCTGGATCAGCGCCGGCACCATGATCACCAGCACCGGCTGCGAGTAGGTGCGCGAATAACCGAAGTCCAGCGTGGCGGCGGCCTGCAGCCAGTGCCAGTAGCGCGTCGTCAGGGGCTGGTCCAGGCCGTACTGGGCGCGCAGGCGAGCCACATCCTGTGCCGTGTAACCGGGGTTGGAGTTGACCATGATGTCAATCGGGTCGCCCGGCATCAGCCCGATCAGGCCGTAGATCAGGAACGACATCACCAGCAACACGATGGTGCTTTGGAACAAGCGGGAGACGATGAAACGAAACATGGTCGTCGCTCAATCCTTAAAGTGGCAGGCCACGAGTTGCTGCACGCGGCCCGGCGCGGGCAAGAGCGTGGGCGCCTCGCTCTTGCAAATCGCTTGGGCCTTGGGGCAGCGCGGGTGAAACGCGCAGCCCGAGGGCGGGTCAAGCGGGCTGGGCAAGTCGCCCTGGATGGTGCGGCCCCGGCTGCGCCGCCCCTGTCCGATGCGTGGGATGGCCTCGATCAGCGCGCGGGTGTAGGGGTGGCTGGGGCTGTCGTACAGGTCGGCACGCGGCGCCACTTCAACCAGGCGCCCCAGGTACATCACCGCCACCCGGTCGGCCAGGTGGTGCACCGCCGCGAGATCATGGCTGATGAACAGGTAGCTCAAGTGCCGGCGTTCGCGCAGCTCACTCATCAGGTTGAGGATCTGGCTCTGGATCGACACGTCCAGCGCGGACAGCGGCTCATCGGCCACCATTAGTTCAGGCTCGGGTCCGAGTGCGCGCGCAATCGCGATGCGCTGGCGCTGGCCACCCGAGAACTGATGCGGATAACGATTGAGCGCATCGACTGGCAAGCCGACCTGCGCGATCAGCTCGCGTGCTCGGTCGGCGCGCTCCGAGCGGTTGCCGATGCCGTGAATCAGCAGCGGCTCGGTGATGACATCGGACACCGGTAGGCGTGGGTTCAGCGACTCGTAGGGATCCTGAAAAATCATCTGGATCGCGCGGCGGGTCTTTTTGCGCTGCGCCTCACTCATGCTGCTCAGGTTTTCGCCCTTGAACGAAATGGCGCCGCGCGTGGCGGCGTACAAGCCGACCAGGGCGCGGCCCAGTGTGGTCTTGCCACAGCCGCTCTCGCCCACCAGCGCCAGCGTCTCGCCAGGAGTGATGGAGAAGCTCACATCCGAGACCGCTTGCAACACCGGCGACGGCCCACGCTGAAACATGGACTTGCGCGCCATCGGAAAATGCACCGCCAGGTTGTCGACTGCCAGCAGGGGTGACGTTGCGCTCACGGGTGTACCTTCATGCGTCGGCCCTGAAACAGGCGACATCGTGGTCTGGCGCGACGGCGGCCAGCGGCGGCACCTGCTCGCGACATTGGCGCACCACACGCCCACAGCGGTCGGCAAAACGGCAACCCGGCACTGGCACCGTCAAGTCAGGCATGCCGCCGGCAATGACCGGCAGGCGCGGCTGGCGGTTCGACAGATTGGGCAGCGTGTGGATCAGGCCTACCGTGTAGGGGTGGCGGGGCTGGGCAAATAGCTCCGCAGCGGGGGCGCGCTCGACAATGCGCCCGGCGTACATGACGATGATGTCATCGGCCAGTTCAGACACCACGCCAAGGTTGTGGCTGATGAACTGGATCGCCATGCCAATGCGGTCTTGCAGCTCCAGCATCAGCTCCAGAATTTGGGCCTGAATCGTCACGTCCAGGGCGGTCGTCGGTTCATCGGCAATCAGCAGGCTGGGCCGACAGGCCAGCGCCATCGCGATCATGGCGCGCTGGCGCATGCCGCCCGAGAGCTGGTGCGGGTAAGCGCTGGCGCGGGTGCGCGCGGACGGGATGCCCACTTCATCAAGCATGTCGATGGCACGCTCGCGCGCCACCTTGGGCGCCAACCCCTGGTGCAGCAGCAGTGTCTCGCCGATCTGCTCACCAATTTGTAGCACGGGGTTGAGTGCTGTCATGGGCTCCTGGAAGATCATGGCAATGCGGTCACCCCGCACCCGGCGCCATTGGGCCTCGGTCTGGGCAAACAGTTCCTGATTCAGAAAGTGCGCCGCCCCGGCCACCGTGGCGTTGCTCGGGAGCAGCCCCATCAAGGCCAGCGCGGTGGTGGATTTGCCGCAGCCGCTCTCACCCACCAGGCCCAGGGTTTTGCCGGGTCGAATCTGGTAGGACATGTCATCGACCGCGCGCAAGGCACCCTTGTCGGTCTTGAAACCGATCGACAGGTGTTCGACGCGCAGCAGCGCGGTGTCGGCCGCGACCGACGTGTCCATGGCCAGGACGGTCACGTCAGCGAACGCCCCAGGTTTCCTGTCCGTAGTAGTTCGACGGCAGCTTGCCGGGCCGCACCACGCCGGTCAACCACTTTGGCACCACGTAGACATCGGTGCGGAAGAACAGCGGCAGCACCGGCAGTTCTTCGGTGTAGATCTTCTGCATCTGTGCCCACAGTGGTTTGCGTTTCGCGGGGTCCAGCTCGCGCTGCACTTCGCCAATCAGGCGGTCCATGGTGGGGTCGCTGAACTGGGAGTAGTTGGCGCCGCCGAAGTTGTTCTCGGCAGTGGGAATGGCCGAGGTGGACAGGGTGTTGGTCGGGGGCTCTTCCGGGTTGGAGCTCCAAGCCAACTGCGCCAGACTGGTGAACTGTTGTTTCTTGAGGGTCTCGCCAAAGTAGGTGCGGGCCGGTACGTTCTTGATGACCGCCTCCACGCCGATCTGCTTCCACTGGTTTTGCAGCACCTGCTGAATCAGCTCGCGTAACTTGTTGCCGGCGGTGGTCATGTACTCGATCGACAGGCGTTGCCCGGCGGCGTTGACGCGAATGCCATCCGCGCCCGGTTTGAAGCCAGCTTGGTCCAGCAGGGCCTTGGCCCGGGCAGTGTCAAACGGGTACTTGGTGACGTTGGCGTCATAGCCGGGGTCCATCGGGTTGACCCAACTGTGCGCCACCGGGAACTTGCCATCCACCAGTTGTTTGACCAGGGTTTCGCGGTCAATACCCAGCAGCAAGGCTTGGCGCACGCGCTTGTCCTTGAGCACCGGGTTGCTGCGATTGAAGTCGATGTGTTCATAGACCAGCCCGAGTGGGAACTCGAAGTCGTACTTTTGTTGCAGGGCGGGCTCTTTCGACATCGCCAAACCCTGGTCCATCGACAAGCCCAGCACGCCCGAGATGAAATCAACATCGCCTGAGCGCAGATTGGCTTCCAGCGTGGCGGTGTTCTCGATGGTCTTGAGGGTGACGCGTTTGAAATGGGGTTTCTGCCCCCACCAGTGCGGATTGGGCTCGAACACCATGAAGGCGCCAGACTGCAATTGCGTCAGCCGGTAGGGGCCGTTCCACAGGCCGGCGGTGGTGGGCGCGCGACTGTAGTGGGTATGTTTGTTGTAGTCGGCGGGGTTGGCCAGACCCTTCACCACCGGCTCCTCCAGATGCGCCGGCAGCAGCGCAAAGTCGAACATGTCGGCGAAGTCGTACTCGGCCTTGTTCATGTGCAGAATGTAGTTCTTGTCGTCAAGCACCTCGACCTTGGTGATGCGCTGGAACAAGGCGGGGCGCGCGAAACCACTCTCTGGCTTGCTGCCCACCGACCAGGTGAACGCGACGTCCTTGGTGGTGATGGGCGTGCCGTCGCCCCACTTGGCCTGCGGGTGCAGCGTGAACTTGACCGTCAGGCCCTTCTTGCCGCCCCCGAGGTCCACCAACTTGGCGCGGCCATTGGCGACGGTGGGGACCTCCGTGCACAGAAAACACTGCATCTGTCGATCATCGTTGTAGGTCGCGATCGGGCGGTAGGCAAAGCGCATGCCATAGGTTTTGGCCACGGTGGGGTCAATGCCGGGGTGCAGACTGGGCGGGTACTGCGACATGCCGATGACCAAGGTGTCTTTGGCAGCTTGTGACTGCGCCAGCATTGGCAGCGTCAGCGCCACCGCGCCGAGCAAAGTGATCAGTGCTTTGTTCAAAATCAATGTCTCCTGGATAGTGCGGGCAAGGCGGCCTTGCCCGCTTGCAAAGGCCCTCGAACTGTAACCAGTTCGAGGCAGGCCATCTAACGGGTTTTCCCTGGGGGCGCGATGGCGCCTTGGCGTCCGCCATAGAATGCCCACGACGCAATTTGCGCCAAACTTGGGTGTTGTCATGACTGCATTGTTCCTGCGCTGGCCGGCGCGTATCTTCCGAATCATCTGGCGCGCCCTGGACCTTGGAAGGCGGGTCCTATTGAACTTGCTGTTGCTGCTGCTGGTAGTGATTCTGGTAGCCGCGTTCTTTGCGGGTCGTCCGCGTGCGCTGCAGGACAACACCACGCTGGTGCTCGACCTCAAAGGCGCCCTGGTTGAGCAGAAGTCGGGCAGCGCTGGTGGCAGCCTGCTGGCGCAGGTGCGCGGCGAATCCAGGGCGGCGACACGCCTGCGTGACGTGCTGCTGGTGCTTGACGCGGCGGCGGTGGACCCCAAGATCGGCAGGGTGCTGCTGATGCCCGATGACCTGGGCGCGGCGGGTCTGGCCACGCTGCATGAAGTGGCTGCGGCCCTGGAGCGCTTCAAGGCCAGTGGCAAACCGGTGTTGGCCTGGGGTGCCGGATTCGATCAACGGCAGTACTACCTGGCCGCGCACGCCAGCCAGGTTTTTCTGGATCCCATGGGCGCGGTATTGCTCGAAGGCTTCGGGGGTTACCGCAATTACTACCTGGACGCGCTCGACAAACTCGGCGTGACGGCGCATGTCATTCGTGTCGGCACCTTCAAGAGTTTTGCCGAGCCCTACATCGCCAATCAGCCGTCCAGCGCGGCAGCCGAGGCCGACGCGTTCCTGTACAACGGCCTGTGGAGGACCTACACCGAAGCGGTGGAGCGGGCGCGCAAGTTCGAGCCGGGGCGTGTCACGCAGGGCATCGACCAGTTGCCTGAAGCACTGAAGGCCGTCGGTGGCGACATGGCCCGGCTCGCGTTGTCGAGCAAGCTGGTGGACGGCCTGAAGACGCGTGACGAGCTGCGCCGACTGCTGATCGAGCAAGGCGCCAAGGATGACGAAGGCAAGAGCTTTCGGCAAGTTGGTTTCGAAGACTACCTGCATCGCCAACGGCCCAAGACCGGCGGCGACACCATTGGCGTGGTGGTGGCCGAGGGCGCCATCACCGACGGCGTGGCGCCAATGGGTGGGGTGGGAGGCTTGTCGACCGCGGCGCTGATCCGCCAGGCGCGTGAGGACGACAAGGTCAAGGCCCTGGTGTTGCGGGTCAACTCACCGGGCGGCAGCGCCTACGGGTCCGAGTTGATTCGCCGTGAACTGGAGTTGACGCGCGCCGCTGGCAAGCCGGTGGTGGTTTCGATGGGTAATGTGGCCGCCTCCGGAGGCTATTGGGTCGCCATGTCGGCCGACGAAGTCATCGCCGATGCCGCTACGGTGACCGGTTCGATCGGTGTGTTTGCCATGTTGCCAACGGCTGAGAAGTTGATGGACAAGCTGGGGGTGCACAGCGCCGGCACCACCACCACCTGGCTGACCGGCGGCTACGATCCGCGCCGCGCGCTCGACCCACGCCTGGCGGGCGTGATTCAGTCCAGCGTCAACCACATCTATGCCGACTTCACCGCCAAGGCCGCGCTGGCGCGCAAGACCACGCCGCAAAAAATTGACGACGTGGCACAGGGACGGGTGTGGACCGGCCAGCAGGCCAAGGAGCGTGGCCTGATTGACACCGTGGGTGGTTATCAGGATGCGATTCAGGCGGCAGCCAAACGCGCCAAGCTGGCCGGCGGCTACAGCGTGGCCTACATCGAGCGCGGCCCGTCGTCGCTGGACCGGTTGATGAGTCTGTTGCCGGGCGCTGCGGTCGATGCCGTGAGCGATGCAGTGGGCGCCAGGCTGGCCGGTGAACTCCGGCCCTTGGCACTCGCCAAGCTGCCGCTGGGTGAAGTGGGGGCCGATCTGGGCTGGCTGGCCGATGTCGCCAAACGCCGCAAGCCGTTCGAGGCGATGACCCACTGCCTGTGTGGCGCACCGTAGCGGCACGCGCGGCATTGCGAAGTAGATCTGCTTGGTGGCAAACTCGGGCGTCATGCCCAACACTTCCGATATCCGCATTCGCAGCGTCCGCCCATTGATCTCACCGGCGATTCTTGAAGACGAACTCCCCCTGTCCGAAGCGGGATCGGCCGCCATACAGCGAGCGCGCCGGGAGGTCGCCAAAGTCATCCTGGGCCAGGACGACCGCCTGTTGGCCATCGTCGGGCCTTGCTCCGTTCATGACCCCGAGGCGGCCCTGGCCTATGCGTATCAACTCGCTCCCGTGGCGGCGCGCCTGGCGCCGGACCTGCTGGTGGTGATGCGGGTGTACTTCGAGAAGCCTCGCACCGTGGTGGGCTGGAAGGGCCTGATCAATGACCCCGGACTCGACGGCAGCTTTCAGATCAACCGTGGCCTGCGCCTGGCGCGCAAGTTGCTGCTTGACGTGACCGCACTGGGCTTGCCGACTGCCACCGAATTTCTCGACACCACCCTGGGGCAGTACTACGCGGACCTGATTTCCTGGGGCGCCATCGGTGCCCGCACCACCGAGAGCCAAGTCCACCGCGAGCTCGCGTCGGGCTTGTCCATGCCGGTCGGATTCAAGAACCGCACCGATGGTGATGTGCAAGTGGCGGTGGACGCTATCCTGTCGGCCCAGCATCCGCATTGCTTCCCGTCCTTGACGCACGAGGGTGCGCCTGCCGTGTTGACCACCTCGGGCAATGAGCATGGTCATCTGGTGTTGCGGGGCGGCAGCCGCACCGGGCCGAACTTCGGCGCGGCTCACATTTCGCAGGCGGCGGCCCTGCTGCGCCAGGCCGGTGCGCCCAGCGCTATCCTGGTCGACTGCAGCCACGCCAACAGCGCCAAGCGTTATGACCAGCAGCCGCGGGTGGCACACGATGTGGCCACGCAAATTGCCGCCGGACAACGCGCCATCATTGGTGTCATGCTGGAAAGCCATCTGGTGGGCGGCTCGCAAACAGCGGTGCCGGGCCAACCCCTGACCTATGGGCAGAGCATCACCGACGGCTGCCTGGCGTTTGAGGACGTGGTGCCGGTGCTGGAGGAATTGGCGGTCGCGGTGCAAGCACGAAGGAAACCGCAACCCGGACCGCCCCGAGCGTGTCTCTAAAATCCCCTTAATCAGTTGGGGTCGGAGCATATCGCTTATGCGAGTGGTCTGACCCGCAACTTCACAGATTTGAATTTCGTAACTACCGAGGGCCGTATGGTTCCACATCTTGTTACCGCGCTGAACGGACCTATCAATGAGCTGGAGCAACGGGTGCTGGACGCCATGTCGTCCATCGAACGCTGGTTCCGGCTGGAGTGGATGGAGCACACGCCGCCCTTCTACAGCTCGGTCGACGTGCGCAACGCCGGCTTCAAGCTCGCCCCGATCGACACCAACCTGTACCCGGGCGGCTGGCAGTACCTGACGCACCAGATGCTGCCGCTGGCGGTTCAGGCGGCGATGGCGGCGATCGAGAAGATTTGTCCGGAGGCCAAAAACCTGCTGGTGATCCCGGAGAACCGCTCGCGCGACACCGACTATCTGGCCAATCTGGCGCAACTGCGCCGAATTTTTCAGATGGCTGGTCTCAACGTGCGGCTGGGGTCGATTGACCCCGAGATCAAAAAAACCACGCGTTTTGAGCTGCCCAGCGGCGAGGTAGTGATCCTGGAGCCAGTGGTGCGCACACGCCGGCGCTTGGGGCTGAAGGACTTTGACCCCTGCACGATTCTGGTCAACAACGACCTGAGCGCTGGCGCGCCCGGTATTCTGGAAGACATCCACGAACAATACCTGCTGCCGCCCTTGCACGCGGGCTGGTCGACGCGGCGCAAGAGCAAGCACTTTCAGCTTTACGAAGAGGTGTCCAAACGTTTTGGCAAGCTCATTGGCGTGGACCCTTGGCTGATCAACCCGATGTTTGGCAAGTGTGGCGCGCTGGACCTCTCTCAGAGTAGCGCGGTGGATGAACTCAGCGCCCATGTGGATGCGTTGCTGAGCAAAATCCGGCGCAAGTACAAGGAATACGGCATCAAGGAGAAGCCGTTTGTGGTGGTCAAGGCCGACAACAGCTCGCAGGGCATGGGCATTGTGTCGGTGCGCGACGCCAAGGACTTGCCCGCGCAGATCGTGCAGGCCAGCCAACATGCCGCGCAGACCGCCACCAAGGGAAAATCCAAGGGCGGCCCGGCACCGCTTGAGTTGCTGATCCAGGAGGGGGTGCTAACTCAGGAGCGCGTCAACAACGCCGTGGCCGAGCCGGTGGTGTACATGATGGACCGCTACGTGGTGGGCGGCTTTTACCGCGTGCACGCCGAACGCGGCGTGGACCAGAACCTTAACGCCCCGGGCGCCACCTTTGTGCCGCTGGCGTTCTCGGAGAGCATGCACCTGCCCCAACCCGGCATGAAGCCCGGCGCCAGCGTGCCAAACCGCTTCTACATGTATGGCGTGGTCGGCCGCCTGGCGATGCTGTCCGCCAGCTACGAACTCGAAGCCACCGATCCGGATGCCGAGGTCTACAAGTGAGCCTATTGCTCTCTTAGCAGCTTGACCAGGTGGTTGCTGGTGTTGCGCAGGCGCTGTGCCATCAGTTGCGTGAGCTTGACCATCAGCTTGGCACCGATGGCGGGGTGGTGATGGATCAGTTGCGCGATCAATTGGCGCGTCAATACACCAGCGCGCACCTCTTCCAGCGCCACGCAGCTCGCGTAACGCGGCGCCGCGTCGAACATCGACATCTCGCCCACCGCCGCGCCCTGTCGCACCACCGCCAAGCGCGAGGCACGCCCGTCTTGCCCGCGTTTGAAAACGTCGACAGTGCCGTGTAGCAAGAGCAGCATCCAGTCGCCGGTGTCGCCTTCGACAATCAGGGTCTGACCGGCGCGGGCGCCGACCTTGGGCATCAGAATACCCAGGGCGTCGATCTCGACGGGGGTCAGGTCTTCGAGCAGGGGCGCGGGCGAAGTCCACTGCGGGATGTGCTGCGAGAGCTGCACGCAGGTACCCAGCATCTCCAGTCCAGCGGCCTGCAACTGTTCTTCAAAGGCGGTGTCGGTGCGCATAGTGGTCAGTTGGGGACAGAGCTGGCCACTTGTTGCAGCCATTGGTCAAGCTCGTGCACGGCGGCGTCGGTGGCCAGCGTCAGGGCGCGCACGCCGCCGGCGGCGTCCAAGCTGGGGGCAGGGCGTTGCAGCGTGAACTCACGCTGCGCCAGCAGTCTCTCGCCCGCGGCGGCGGGCAGCACCAGCGTGGCGCGCAGACGTACCAGGCCAGTGCTGCGGGTGGCCGATTCAAACACCTGGCTGAATTCTTCCAGTTCCACCCGCAACAGGCGCATGCCCAGGTCGGCGCCCGGCGCCTTGGTATTGGCCGCCACGCCTTCGCCGGGGTTCAGCACGGCCCGGCGCAGCCCCAGTTGGCTGCGCAGGCGCTGGCGCACCAATTGGGCCGGCGGCATGCTCCAGCGCGCCTGGGCATAGGGGCGCAATTGCTGCACATTGTCGTAGGCCAGGCGGTACACCACGGCGGTGCTGTCCAGCGCCGGGTTGGCCTCCACCTCGGCCAGGGCCAGTGGCGCCAGGGCAGCGGCGAGCGGGTTGGTCGTGCGCTGCCCAAACGTATCGCCGGGGCCAAAGTCGTAGATGTCGGCGCGCTGCGGTTTGTCGGCAAGGGCGCAGCCGCCAAGTGCGGCTGTCATGCCAAGAAGAAGGGTGACCAGCGCCATGCGACGGTGGCTGCGTGCGGCGCAATCTGTGGCAATCATGGTTGGATGGTGACTCACGGCTTGGCTCCGGGTGCGGCATGTCCGGCTTCGCCGGGACCGGGCGGTATGGGGCCGTTGCCAAAAAGCAGGGAATTGGGTTGCTCGGCCACGTCGTTTACGGCGCGGCCGACCTGGCGTACCGCGCGGGCGGTCGCGTCCATCGTGCGGTTCAGCCGGGGCAGCGTCAGTGCGTTGATGTTCTGGCCGGTCGCGCTCAGGGCGTCCACGCCTTCAGCCAACTTGTCCAGCGTGCCGCCAGGCTGGTTCAGGCGCTCGTTCATGCGCTTGAATTCGTTGGCCGAAGCCTTGGCGGCGTCGGCGCTGCTGGCGACCCGCTCCGAGCTGTCCTTGAGCGTGGCCAGGGCCTCGTTCGCATTGGCAACCAACAGGGGTAGGTTGAGCCGCTCGGGGTCCAATTGGGCGCCAAGGACACGGTTGGCGTTGAGGCTGAACTGCTCGATGCCGCTGGCGGCCTTGCCCAGGTTGTCGATCGAGCCCATCAGTTTCTTTTGGTTCTCCGGCGCCAGCAACAGGTTGACGCGCCGGCTGGTCTCCTCCAGTTCGGCCAGGATGCTGACGCCTTGGTCGGACAGTTTGCTCAGCAGGCCGGCTCGCATGGGGATGCGGGGCGGGTGCTCGTCTTTGCTGGTCAGTGCTTCCTGTGATTCGCCGGAGTCGTCCAGTTGCACAAAGGCCAGGCCGGTGACGCCCTGAAAGCCGAGCGAGCCATAGGTCGAGCGTGACACCGGGGCGCGTTCATCCACCGAGATGCGCACCAGCACGTTGCCCGGTGTGAGCGGATCGAAGCCGATGTGGGTCACCTTGCCCACCAGCACGCCGCGAAACCGCACCGGCGCTTGCGGCTGCAGGCCGTTGACCGCGTCGCGCGTGGACAGCTCGAACAGCCGCTGCGTGCCGGTGTCGCGTGTCAGCCAGACCGCCAAGGCGACCAGTAGGGCCGAGACCATCAGTACGAAGGCGCCCGCCGCAATGGCATGGGCTTTGTTTTCCATAAGGTTTCCTTTTACACGGCAAACGGATACTCGCGCAACAATTCCATGGCGCGTTGCCCCCGTTCGCCCAGAAAAAAGTCATGAATGAACGGGTGCGGGTAGGCAATCACATCCTGGGGCGAGGCGCACACCACCACGTGCCGATCCGCCAGCACCGCCACCTTGGTGCTGAGTTCAAACAAGGTGTCCAGGTCATGCGTCACCATCACCACCGTGAGGCCCAGTTCGCGGTGCAGCGAGCGCAGCAGCGCGCAAAAGGCATCGGCGCTGTCCGGGTCCAGGCCGGCGGTGGGCTCGTCGAGCAAGAGCAGTGGCGGGTCCATGATCAAGGCGCGTGCCAGGGCCACGCGCTTGATCATGCCGCCCGACAAGTCGGCCGGCATCTTGTGGGCCTGGGCTGGCGTCAGACCCACCATCTGCAGCTTGACCAAGGCGGCGTCGCGCACCAGGTCGTCGGGCAGGGTCTTGAGTTCGCGCAAGGGAAAGGCGATGTTCTCCAGCACCGTGAAGGCAGAGAACAAGGCGCCATGCTGGAACAGCATGCCAACGCGGCTGGCGGCGCCCTTGTCGCTCAGTCGTGCGGCGGGCTTGCCCAGTACCGTGACCTCGCCGCGGGCCGGTTGTTCCAGACCCAGGATCTGACGCAGCAGCACGGTCTTGCCACTGCCCGAGCCGCCGACGATGGACAATAGGTCGCCTGACTCGATGGTCAGGTCCAGGTCCTTGTGGATGATCGCGATGCGCCCGGCGGTCTTGAAGGCCGACCAGAGTCGCTTGACCTGAACCACCGGCTCGCTGGGCGGAAGCGGCAGGGTCGAGCCGAGGGATGGGGCTTGGCTCATATACCGACGTTCTTGAACACGACGGCAAACAGCGCATCGACCAGGATCACCACCGTGATGGAGGTCACCACCGAAGCCGTGGTGCCTTGCCCCAGGCTCTCGGTGTTGGGTTTGACGCGCAGCCCGTAGTGGCAGCCAATCAACGCGATCAGCACACCAAACACCACCGACTTGCCGACCGCCAGTGTCAGATTGGCCACTTGCACCACTTTAGGCAGTGTCTCGATGAAGAAGGCCGGCGTGACGCCGATCGACAAGTCCGCCGCGACCATGCCGCCCAGCAAGGCCGCCAGCGTGGTCCACACGCTGATCAGCGGCATCGCCAGGGCCATTGCCATGGCGCGCGGCAACACCAGGCGAAAACCGTGGGAAATGCCCATGACACGCATCGCGTCGAGCTCTTCGGTGACCCGCATGACGCCGATCTGCGCGGTGATGGACGAGCCCGAGCGCCCGGCGATCAGAATCGCCGCCAGCATCGGCCCGAGTTCACGAATCAAGGCGATGCCAAGGATGTTGACGATGAAGGCATCCGCGCCAAACTGGCGCAATTGCTGCGACATCAGGTAGGCCAGCACCACCCCGATCAGGAATCCGACCAACGCGGTGATGGGCAAGGCGCGCGCGCCGATGTTGAACAGATGGCCCGAGACATCGCGCCAGGGGCCGTCGCGCGGCGCTTTGACCAGCCGGCGTGCGTCCAGCAGCAGTTGGCCCAGCAAGCGCGTCAGGTCGACCAAGTGGTCGGTGACGCGCAGCACTACGTCGCCCAGCAACAAGAAGCGGGTCAGCAGGCTGCGCGCCTGCGGTGGCGGTGGCTGCACGGTGTAGCGGGCCACCCGCTCCAATATCGCGCGGTGGGGCGCGGACAAGGCAATGTTCCCGGGCCACTGGCGACCCCATGCGTTCCACAACACTTGCGCGCCAGTGTGGTCAAGTCGCTCCAGGCCCTGCAAATCCCAACGCCAGGCGGGGCTGGTGGAAGGCGTCACGCTTGACAGGGTGTCCTGGATGGCGGCCCAGGCTGCCGGGTCAGCCAGACGCGCGGCGGTCCAGCGGCCCAGCAGGTGGGCCCGTGGGGCGTCGGCATCGGGCTGCAGCGTCAGGCGGGGGGAGGTTTCCTCCATGAGTGTGTGGCGTTGTAGTGGGCGTGGTCCGCCATCGTACTGCCTTGGCGCCGTGGCGGGCGTGTCTCACGAGTGGGAGGTGTTGTTCAGCATCGACAGCAGGGACGCCAGCAGGATCAGGCAGCCGCCCACGACCGTGCGCGACGACCATTCACCGGCACCGAGCAACACCGAGGAAACACTGGCAAACACCACTTCGGACAGCATGATCACCGAGGTGGTGGTCGCCCGCAGGCGCGCGGCGCCGTATTGCAGGGCCAGATTGCCTGCCAGGAACGCCAAGCTGAGCCCCAGAGCCAGGTAGAGCCAGCCGGCGCCGGGCGCGGGCGGCATGCCAACCAGCCCCACTTGCATGCCCAGCAACGCGGCGGCGGTGGCCATCAGGGCGCCGCCACCGAACATCGCCAGTATGCGTGACTCGGCGGGCGACTGGTTGAGCCTGCGCAGCAATATATTGGTCAGCGCGAAACAGAAGCCACCCATCAGGGCCAGCCCATCGGCCAGGCTCTCGGGCAAGGGCCAGGGCGACTCGGGGGTCTTGAGCACGATCACAACACCGGTCATGGCCAGGATCAGCCGCAGCAGCGAGCCGCGTGTTGGCTTTTCACCGAGCAAGGGCCAGGCCAGCAGCACGACCCAGGCCGGCATCATGTAAAACAGCAGCACCGCACGCACCACGTCGCCCACGGTCACCGCCCAATTGAAGCCCACACTGGTCAAGCCCGCTGCGCCGGCCAGCAGCCACAGCATGGGGAACTGAGCCCAGCCGCGCCAGCCCTCGGGCTTGAACAGCAGCAAACCAGCCAGCGCCAGCACGTAGATCAGTGCCGTGGCCCACAGGGGGTGCAGGCCATGGCTCTGCAATTCGCGAAACGGCCACCACGACACGCCCCACACCAGGGCGTTGAAGGTCAGCGCGGCCGCGGCGAGGGCTTTGCTGGGCATCAGCCGTGCAGATTGTCGTGACGGGCAATCTGCAACAGGTGCTCAACCTCGGCGCGGTGGTGGATGCAGTTGTTGGCATGCCAGCGCTTGATCAGCCACATGAACCCGGCAATCAGCAAGCCAAACGCCGTGATGGCGCCAAAGGTCGGCAGCCCCAGACCGGTGGACAGGCTGTAAGCCGCGCCCAGCACCAGAATACAGGCCTGTTCGTTGAAATTCTGCACGGCGATCGACCGACCCGCGCCCATCAGGTTGTGGCCCCGGTGTTGCAGCAGGGCGTTCATCGGCACGACCAGGAAGCCGCCCAATGCCCCCAGCAGAATCAGGAACGGTGCCGCCACCCAGACGTTGTCAATGAAGATCAGCAGGATGATCAACAAGCCCATGCCGATGCCAAGCGTGATCACGCGCGGACCGTCTTCCAGGCGCATGCGCATCGAGGCCACCACCGCGCCGACCGCCATGCCGATCGCCACCACGCCCTGCAAGGCCGAGGCTTGCGTGACGGAGTAGCCCAAGGCGACGGCGGCCCAGGCCAATACGATGAAGCGCAGGTTGCCGGCCACGCCCCAGATCAGCGTGGTCGCCGCCAGTGAAATCTGCCCCAGTTTGTCGCGCCACAAACGGGTGTTGCAGGCCCAGAAGTCAGGCAACAAAGAGACTATTTTCCTGGGCAGCGGGCGCATTTCCACGCCCGTCAATGGAATGTGCGTGTTGAACCAGGCCGCGATCAGATAGACAAAGATCAGCGAGGCAATTGCCGCCTCTGGAGGGGTATCGATACCTGTTTCGATCAGGGGAAGGTCGAGTGACAACAGCAGGGGCGCCAAGTGCGGGCCGACCAACTGGCCGCCCAGCAACACGCCCAGAATGATGGATGCAATGGTGAGCCCCTCGATCCAGCCATTGGCCTTGACCAGTTGCGAGGCCGGCAGCAATTCAGTCAGGATGCCGTACTTGGCGGGTGAATAGACTGCGGCACCGAGCCCCACGATGGCGTAGGACATCAAGGGGTGGGTTCCAAACAGCATCAGTACGCAACCCACCACCTTGATGAAGTTGCTGATCAACATCACCCGGCCCTTGGGCATGGAGTCTGCAAAGGCGCCGACAAACGGTGCCAACACCACATAGAACAGCGCAAACATGGGCACCAGGGCGGCCTGCTGCCATTCGGGCGCCTGGCTCGCTCTGAGCAAGGCCAAAGCGGCGAGAAGTAATGCGTTGTCTGCCAGCGAACTGAAAAACTGCGCTGACATGATGGTGTAGAAGCCGCGTTTCATGAAGTGCAGAGGGGCATCAGTCGAGCTGATGTCGGGTTATGGGTGATGCTGGTCCAGACGCCACCGGTTTATAGCATGCCCGGGCGGTGTCAGAATTCGTTCAGTTTGCCGCCAATTTGACCCCCCCACATGCCACGCCCAATCCAAGCCACCATCCATACCGAGGCGCTGCGCCACAACCTGCGGCGCATGCGCCAGGCCGCGCCCGATGCACGGGTGTGGGCCGTGGTCAAGGCCAATGCCTACGGCCACGGTATCGAGCGCGCGTTCGAAGGCCTGCGCGGCGCCGACGGCTTTGCCCTGCTCGATCTGAGCGAGGCTCAGCGGGTGCGTGCGATGGGCTGGCGTGGCCCGATCTTGTTGCTCGAAGGCGTGTTCGAGGTGCGCGATCTGGAGCTGTGTTCACGCCTGGATCTGTGGCACACGGTGCATTGCGAAGAGCAGATTGACATGCTGGCCATGCACAAGACCAACCTGCCGCAGCGCGTGTTTCTGAAGATGAACTCGGGCATGAACCGGCTCGGCTTTTCGCCCGAGCGCTACCGCGCCGCCTGGACCCGTTTGAACGCACTGCCGCAAGTCGACGAGATTTCCCTCATGACCCATTTCAGCGACGCCGACGGCGCCAAAGGCGTGGCGCAACAGATGGCGGTGTTTGCGCGCGCCACGCTGGACCTGCCCGGCGAGCGCACGCTCAGCAACAGCGCGGCGACCTTGCGTTTTGGCGAGACCGCGCTGGAGCCTGACCTGGCTGCGGGCGCCACGATGGCCTCGGACTGGGTGCGCCCCGGCATTGCCGTGTATGGCAGCGCGCCTGACTTTCCCGCGCACAGCGCCGCGCAGTGGGACTTGCGCCCGACCATGACGCTCGGCGCGAAGATCATTGGCGTGCAGACCCTGCAGGCCGGCGACAGCGTGGGCTACGGCTCCAGCTTCGTGGCCGAAGGGCCCTTGCGCATTGGCGTGGTGGCTTGCGGGTACGCCGACGGTTACCCGCGCCATTGCACCACCGGCACCCCGGTGCTGGTGGCGGGCGTGCCGTGCCGCATGGTTGGGCGCGTCAGCATGGACATGATCACGGTCGACCTCAGCCCGGTGCCGGCCGCCGGTTTTGGTACTGAGGTGACACTGTGGGGGCAGGCCGCCAATGGCGCCGTCTTGCCGATTGACGAGGTGGCGCATGCCGCTGGCACGGTGGGCTACGAGCTAATGTGTGCCCTGGCGCAACGGGTGCCAACCGTGGCGGCATAGCGCCCAGGCGCGAGCGTCAACCCGAGCAGTTACGCCCCGCGCAGCGCCTGGCGGTACTGCATGGCCTCGGCCACATGGGTCACCTGGGTGCTGTGGGCGCCGGCCAGGTCGGCGATGGTGCGCGCCACCTTGAGCGCGCGGTGGGTGCTGCGGCCCGACCAGCCCAGGCGCGTGGCCGCCACGTTCAGGAATTTCGCGGCGGCGTCGTCCAGCAACACGGCTTCGTCAATGGCTTTGCCTTGCAGCGCGCTATTGGCAGTGCCCTGGCGTGCCATGGCGCGCTCGCGTGCCGCCATGCAGCGCGCGCGGATCGGCGCGCTGGACTCGCCCGACGCGGCTTGCAGCAAGTCGCTGCTGGGCAGCGCGGCCACTTCGACATGCAAGTCGATGCGGTCAAGCAAGGGGCCGCTGAGCTTGCCCTGGTAGCGCGCAACCTGATCGGGCGTGCAGCGACACGCCTTTTGTGCGGAGCCGAGGTAGCCGCAGGGGCAGGGGTTCATGGCCGCGATCAACTGAAAGCGCGCCGGAAAGTCGGCCCGGCGCGCCGCGCGCGAAATTGTGATGGTGCCGCTCTCCAGTGGTTCACGCAGCGCTTCCAGCGCGGCGCGGGGGAACTCGGGCAGTTCATC
>JAUXWC010000262.1 GCA_030685025.1 Rhodoferax sp. | reverse complement strand
GTCTTGGCGCCGATGCCCTCCACCCGGGGTTGGTCGACGTCGATCTCCCAGGGATGAAAATAGAAGATAGCGGCCTGACCGTCACCGTGATTGACCCGCTTGAGCATCCAGCGCGACAAGGCATAGGGCAACAAGCGGAAGTAGCCACCGCCACTGGATGGGAAGTTGCGACCGAGCAGGCGCAGCGTGGTGATGGGGATCTCCAGCAGGCCGGGACGTACTTCGTAGGCAAAGCGCGGTGCATCGGGCATGCCGTAATGGTCATGAGCGATCGGGTAAATGCTGGAGCTGTACCGGTAGCCGGCTTTCGCCAGACAATCAAAGGCCCACTGGTTGTCCTTGCCAATCGAGAAACTGGGCGCGCGGTAGCCGCGCACTTCGACACCGGTCAGGTCTTCCAACAGGATCTTGGCCAGGTTGACATCGGTGAAGAAGGAATCCCAGTTTTGATCGCTGGCGCGTTCATGACCATAGCCATGACTGGCCAGTTCGTGCCCTTCCTGCACGATGCGCCGAATCAGTTGCGGATAGCGTTCCGCAATCCACCCCAGGGTGAAGAACGTTGCCTTGACCTTGGCATGGTCGAGCATCTCCAGAATGCGACTGACGTTGCGTTCGACCCGGCACTCCTTACTGTCCCAGTCGGCGCGGGCGATGTGCGGTGCGAATGCGGACACCTGAAAGTAGTCTTCGACATCAATTGTCAAGGCGTTGGTGATCGCGTTTGCTGTCATCCCTGGTTCCGCAGGTTTAGGCGCGAGGCGTCTGAGCGGCGCGCGCCGTCAGCCATTGCCACAGATCGGCGGCGATTCGCTCGGCGGCATGGCCATCCCACAGTTCGGGGACCCGTCCGCGCTTGCCCTGTCCGCCAAGGATGTCGTCGACCCCTTGCAGAATCGCCTTGCGATCCCGCCCGACCAGGATGTTGGTGCCTTGTGACACGGTGATCGGGCGCTCGGTGTTCTCGCGCAACGTCAGGCAGGGAACGCCCAGGGCGGTGGTCTCTTCCTGCAAGCCACCGGAGTCGGTCAGGACCACTGTCGCGCCGGCCATCAGCCCGAGCATTTCGAGGTAACCCTGTGGCGGCAACAACACCATGCGGGCCGGGTCAATCAGGCTGGCACCGTCGAATTTCTCGATGTTGCCGCGCGTGCGGGGATGCAGGGCAAAGACCAGTGGCAAACGCGACGCCACTTCGGCCAACACCTGGAGCAGCGCGCGCAGGGTCTCGGGATGATCGACGTTGGAGGGTCGATGCAGCGTAACCACACCATAGCCCCGCGGATGGTCCAGGACGGACGGCGCGACGCCGCAGGCCTTGAGTGTTTGGGCCGGATTGCGTGCATGGCTGCGGCCAAAGACGACCGAGTCGATCATGACATTACCGGCAAAACACACCCGCTCCGCCGAGATGCCTTCGCGTGCCAGGTTGTCCTGCGCGGAGCGCTCGGTGGTGTACAGCCGGTCGGCCACCTGGTCAGTCAGGATGCGGTTGATCTCCTCAGGCATGGCGCGGTCATAGCTGCGCAAACCAGCCTCGACGTGGGCGACGGGAACACCTTTCTTGACCGCCACCAGGGTACAGGCGAGGGTCGAATTGACGTCACCCACCACCACCACGCACGAGGGCTGATGCGTGTCGATCAGGGGCTCAAAGCGTCGCATCACCTCAGCCGTCTGCACCGCGTGGCTGGCCGAGCCAACTTCCAGATTGATGTCGGGCCGCGGCAGGCGCAGATCCTCGAACAGCCGGTCGCTCATGTCCTTGTCATAGTGCTGGCCGGTATGCACCAGCAGCATCGGGATGGCGGGCTGGTGCGCTGCCAGGGCACGAAGAATGGGGGCCATCTTCATGAAGTTGGGGCGCGCGCCAACCACACATAGGACCGGGCCCAGTCTGGCGCCGGGTTCAGTCGAATTCATGGGCTACTTTCGTCCTGCGGTTTCTTGACTGCGTGGACCAGCTTTTGCAGCACGGTCAGGATTTCCAGGTTGAAACGTTCGATGCGTAGCAGGCTGCGTTCCAGGCGCAACAGGCGGTCGCCATGGCGTTCCTGACCCAGGTTGGCAATCTGGTCGGACAAGTCATTGGCCAGGCCGGCCGGCAGTTGCAGGCGAGTCGGGTCAATATCCACCCGCAGCGGCATCGGCCGACTCGCCGCCACACCAAAGTCACCCAGCGGCAGGGGGCGACTGGCGGCGCCGCCGGCCTCGTCCTGCATCTCGCGCACCACCTCCTCGACATCGGAGAGGTCAAAGCTGTCCTTGCTGCCCAGAAAGCCCAGTAACAGCAATCGGTCACACAGGGAGTTGATGCGCCTCGGGATCCCGCCACTGGCCCGATGGATGGCCGCAAACGCGGGACCGTCAAAGTTGGGGCGCCCGGTACTGCCGGCGCACTTGAGGCGGTGCAGGATATAGCGTTGGGTCTCTTCCTCGTCAAGCGGCCCAATATGACAGGTGGCGGTGACGCGCTGGCGGAGCTGCTGCATTGAGGAGTGGCGCAGGATGTCCCGGAATTCTGGCTGGCCCACCAGAAAGGTCTGCAGCAGGGCTTGTTTGCCGAACTGAAAATTTGACAACATGCGCAGCTCTTCCACCGCACGCGATGTGAGATTCTGTGCCTCGTCAACGATCAACAAGCAGCGCCGCCCCTGACTGAGCTGGCTGACCAGGAACGCCTCCAGCGACATCAACAGATCGGCCTTGGCAACATCCTTGGCCCGCACGCCGAAGGCCGCGCCGACCATGCGCAAGGTGTCTTCCGCGTCGAGCTGGGTGCTCACCAGATTGGCGGCGCAGACCTTGTTGGGATCAAGACTGCCCAACAGCCCGCGAACCACCGTCGTCTTGCCGGCGCCGATGTCACCAGTGATGACAATGAAGCCCTCGTTGCGCGCGACGCCGTACTCCAGGTAGGCCTTGGCACGGCGGTGTTGCTTGCTGCCGAAATAGAAACTCGGATCGGGATTGAGCTGAAACGGCTTGCAACTTAACCCATAAAATTCTTCATACATGGGCTAGAACTGCACGGTCAAGGAGCCGGTGAGAGCCGACTCGGTATAAGGCACGGTCGGACTGTCAAATGCGGATCGCCGCGCCCCGAAGCTTGCAGTGGACTGCCTGCCAACCCGGCTGGTGACATTCAGGCTCAGCGTCCGCAAGCTTGTTTCGGGTTGTGTTGCCGAGCCCTGTGTGCGCTGCTGCGAGGCAATGGCGTTGAGGCCGGTATCGGGTGTCAGCCGGTGCGCATAGCTGACACTGAAACCCTGCTGGGTGATGGCGGACGAGTTCAACAAGTCATCCGCGGCGCCGGACAAGGTGTCGAGCCGCCGGTTGTTGCTGCGTGAGGCCAGGAAGGTGAGCGTGCCGCGCACGCCGAGCAATGCAAACGACGCGTCCTGCCGGCGCTGCAGCAGGACGGCCGACGTCAGATAACCGGCAATCACCGGTGTATTGGGGTTCAGGCCATTGGTTTGCAGAAAGTTGGTCACCAATTGAGCGCGCTTGATGGGATCGGGCTCGGTCGACGCAAACTGGCTGAAATAAAGGTCGTAAATCGAACCAACGCTGGTGCTAATGAGTTGCCCGGGAGTGGTCGCGACGCCTCTGAAATCGCTAACGCGCCAGACTGTTCGCGGTGTGCGGTGCTCGAAACTGAGGCTGTGTCCTTGCCCAAACGACTGGTTGCTGGCATTGGCCGATAGCGTTGTCGTCGGGGCCGGCGACCAGTTGACACCCACACCGACGACACTGTGGCTTTCCTTGCCGGCGTTGGTGTAGTTGTTGCTGTCGCGCCCGCCTGTCATGGAGACCACCAGTTGGTTGCTCACCGGATAGCTCAAGGTGCCGGCCAGACGGTCCGCCTCGGTGGAACGTCCCGCTGTGAAGTCGACCGACTGCCGCGATGCCTCGACCAACCATGCCAACTGGCTGGAGGGAATCCGACCGTCGAGTTTCACGAGCGCGTCGGCGACCTTGGCATCCGATGCACTCGCCGTGCCAGTACGCGTGGTCGTCCAGGTGTAGCGAGCCTCGTAGTTGGCCGAACCGGCGAGCCGGCCGCGAACATAGGGAGACAGCCGGAAAGTGGACACTTCGGATTGATTGGCATTGGGAATCCCGCTGCGGTCGGCTTGCACCCCGAAGGCCGACACTGCCTGTCGCGCAATCGAGCCGCTGAAATCGAGAAACGCCAGATTGTCGATGGCCTCGACACTGCCAAACGTGTTGAGCGAGTTTTGAAAGGTGCTCGCCTTGGAACCATCGGCGTAGGTCTGTCCGGTCAGACCATAGTTCAGGAAGCCCTTGACACGACTGCCTTCGCCCGAGATGCGAACGCCGGCTGTCAGCGCCAACATGACATCGCTCTTTTTGTCGGCGTCCGTAAGATGCACGTTGTCGGTAACCGTTGCGGCCACCGAGGCATACGGCACGACGGATAGGGCTCGCCTTGTACCGCCTTCGGCGATCTGCTGCGCCGCGGCGAACTGCGCAAACAGGGCTATGGCGGCGGCAAGTGCCGTCAGTGGCATCGACGCCTTCGCACCCCCCAAGCAACCGAGGCGATGCGGCGCACGATGGGCACCGAGGTGCTCACACGTGCTCATACCCATATCCGTAACCATAACCGTAGCCATCCTTCGCACTGGTCCGAGCCTGGTTCAAGACCATGAGCTTGACCGGGCAGGCCGCAATCGTGGCCAGCGCCTGCTCCACGTCGGCCTGCAAGGTCTTCTCCGCTTGCACCACCACGACGATCTGGCCCATGTGCGAGGCCAGCACCCGCGACTCGGTCGTGAGCAGCAGCGGCGGCGAGTCAAACACGATGATCCGATCGGCATACCGCTTGGCCATGCTCTCGAGCAGCCTGGCCATGGCGTCGCTAGCCAGCAGCTCGGTAGCCCGGGCATGTGACGTGCCGCTTGGCAGGATGGTCAATTTATCGATATTGGTCTTCAGCAACACGCTGCCAACATCGAGTTGCTCATCCACCAGCAAGTCCAACAGCCCCGGCCCGGCCGGCAGGCCCAACATGCTGAGAACCGAAGGGCGCGCGACGTCGGCGTCAACCAGCATGACGGTGTTGTCCAACTCGGTCGCGATGCTCATGGCCAGGTTGATGGCTGTAAAGGTCTTGCCCTCGCCAGGCAGCGCGCTGGTCACCATGATCAGGTTACCGTTGGCAATCGCTGACGCGCCCTTGCCGGTCGCATTGCTGATCAATGGCCGCTTGATGACGCGAAACTGGTCTGCAACCTGGGAACGTGGTGCGTTCGGCGTGACAATGCCCGACGCGGCCACGGACTGCAGGTCGATCATGACTTGACGAGCGGGCGTAGCGCTGCCAACCTCGGCGCGCTGTGGAGGTGGTTCCGGCGTCTTGGCGCGTTGCGGTGTCTCCTGAGGCATCTCGGCCCCAGCGCGCCTGAGCTGCTCCAGACGTTCGGTCGCTTGTTCGATCAGACTCGTCATTTTGTTTTATCCAAGACGGCCAGTAAGTAGGGAGACCGCCACCATGCCCGCGGCGAACAGCACCAGCAACCCACCCGATGCCAAACCGAAACGCCGCAGTTCGGTCTTGCGCCGCCCCTGCACCGATGGAGAGTCGACAAAGGTAACAACCCCCAGCAGGGGCAGCCCCACGACATGACTGAGGGTTCGCGCATCGAAGAAAACTGCACGAATCTGGCTGAACACAAACGATGTCGCCGCACCTGCACCCAACGCGATCAGCAAGGCCACAGGCAACAACAGCAGCCGGTTTGGCGCCACTGGCTTGGGCGACGCCCTGGGGGGGTCAATCAAGCGAAAGTCAGCCAGGCCAGAGGCGCTTTCGAGCTCGCCCGACAGATTGGCCGACTCGCGCCGTGCCACCAGGTCTTCATAGTTCTTTTTGTGAATCCCGTAGTCACGATTCAACTGCGCAAACTCCGCTTCAATCTGGGGGGCCGTCTTCATCAGATCCCGGGCCCGGTTGTAACGTGCGCTGTACTCGCCGACCCGAGCTCGCAGGCCCGCAACTTGCACCTCGGTGGTGGCCAACATGCGACTGAGTTCCTGGTAGGCCAGGCTGTTGCTCGGCGCATTGCTCGGGTTGGCCATGGCCGCCTTTCGCAGCTCCGCTACTTCCTTGCGCTTCTGCTCTTCCAACTCCTTGATCAGCCGGCGCGCGCCCGAGACATCTGGGTGTTGTTCGGTGAAACGCTGCAACAGCGCGTCCAGATTGCGTTTTTGAGCTTCGATTCGCGAGTCGATTTCTGGTGTTGCCACCGACAGGGAGGACTCTTGCAACAAGCTCTTGGACGTGATGCTGGCGTTCTGAGCCTTTTCGCTTTCAAGTTGCCGCCTGGCGGCGTCGCGGGCGTTCTCGGCCTCATGCAGTTCGAGTTGCGCCTGGCGGAGCTGGCCATTGATCTCGGCCAAACGGCCCGCCATGTCCTTGCCATCCGCCGATTGAAGTTCAATGTTCTTGAGCTTGAACTCCTTGAGTCGCGTCTCGGCCTCTTCGAGCTTGGTCTCGTAGCCCTTGATCTGTTCATCCAGAAACTTCTTGGCTGTCACGGAGTCCTTGCGTGAATCACCCAAGCTCGATTCGACGAAGATCGACACCAGCGACTGCACCACCCGCTTGGCTTGCTCTGGACTGGGGTCGCGGTAGGACAGTACATACAGGTTGTCACGCCCGGCACTGCTGATTTTGAGCTCTTTCATCAGTCCGTCGACGCGGGCATCCTGTGCTTCCTTCGACTTGATCTTGAGGTCGAGGTCGGCCATGCGCACCAGTTTCTCCACATTGGGGCGGCTGATCAGCGTTCGACTCAACATCGACACCTGCTGCTCCACATTCGGCTGGACTGCCAGACCCGACATCAAAGGCTTCAAAATCGACTGCGTGTCGACAAAGATGCGTGCGCTGGCCTCATAACGATCCGGAACCGAAATGACGACCGCGACGCCGATGATCGTCACCACCCACGCCACGATCAGCCCCGGCCAGCGATGCTTCCAGACGCCGCGCGCAATCGACGTCATCTGACCAATCAATTCATCCATTCGAAGCAGTCTCGTTATTCTTCAAGGGGGGCGTGTCGCCAGCGCACCGGCCACAAGGTACGCTGCGCACCGCGGACTTGGGTTAGAACCAGCCCTGGGGAATGATGATGACGTCGCCCGGCTTCATCTCGACGTTGGCCGAAATATCGCCGCGCTTGATCAAGTCCTTGATCCGCACCGAGTAGCGTTTATCGCCCTCGGACGCCCGCACAATGGTGGCGCTGTTGCCGTCGGCAAAGTCGGTCAAACCGCCCACCGCAATCATGACATCCAACAAGGTCATCTTCTGTTTGTAGGGCAGGAATTGCGGTTTGGCCGCCTCGCCAACAACCCGGATTTGCTCGCTGTAGGGACCCACGAAGTTGGTCACGATGACGGTAACAACCGGATCGCGCACCAGTTTTGACAGGGCTTTTTCAACATCGCGCGCGATTTCAACCGAGGTCTTGCCTTGCGCGACCAGCTCGTCGACCAGGGGCGTCGAGACCTTGCCGTCCGGGCGCACCGGCACGGTTTGCGACAATTCGGGGTTGCGCCAGACAACGATGCTCAAGGTGTCGCCAGGCCCAACAATGTAGTTGTAGCCGGGTGTAGCCGCAGAGACTGGCGCCGGCGGAAGACTGGAGGAAGTACTGGCGCAACCCGCCATGAAAGCCCCCGCCGCAAGAACGGCCGCCCAGCCAGTGTGGGACAGACAAGTGCTATAAAAACTCTTCACGGCGTATCCTCCAATCAGTTGGGGACAGCGCTAAAGGTCTGTCCCGCAAGTTCTCAGTCTAACTTCGATCAACTTCCCCGGTTTCGGCCGGAATATAACGCATTTGTCCGACGTGGTTGAGGCCAATCACAATCCTTGACTTCCGGTGCATGACGTTTGCGCACCCTTTTCAGGCGCGCACCGCGGCGGGCATCCGACGGTCGGACTCATACGCCGGTGCGTCCGCGAAGCACGGGCCGGATGAACTTCAGCAGCAGTTGCTGCAGCGGGTTGGAGTTGCCAAACGGCCGCCAAGTCTGTTTCAGCTTTTGGTGGTAGGCATCAAAGTGCATGCCCCACGGCGCAGCCTTGAGCGAGCCCCTCCCGAGGATGAGCTTCAAGACGGAGGTGCCCATCACGCCGGCGCACAAATCGCAGGCCATTACCGTCGATGGACCGCGCCTTTCCCTGAAATTGACCGCTTCGGGCACGACCAAGTAGTCGCGCTGCACCATCGCCGGCGACAGGCCAGCAATGAAACGGGCGTATTGTTCCTGCGATTCATGTCCTTCGACTTTGAAGTAGTCCTCAAAGCTCATGCCGGTGGGACTGAAGTAGAGAAAGGCTGTTCCCATGCCAAGCGGTGCCGCCGTCAAGGCGGGAATGCCCTTCTCGCGGCACTTGGCAAAGACCATCCGGCGCGCGGCTAGCGCAAAGAAGTCCAACGCGTCCACATAAACATCGACATCGCGCAGGAAGTCATCGATGTTCTCTGGATTCACCCCCTGCGGAAAAAGCCGCAACGCGATGCTCGGGTTGATGTCACGCGCCAAACTGGCCACCGCATCAATCTTTGGCTGACCCATGAACGGCATGAAGGCGCCGGCCTGGCGGTTGAGATTGTGCACGTCAAAGTCGTCGAAATCCGAGATGTTGAAATGACCGATCCCGAGGCGAGCGAGGGTAAGCAGGTGGGCGCCACCGACACCGCCCAACCCGGCAATCGCAATGCGCGATTGCCTCAGCGCCGCCTGTTCGCTCTGCGTCACCCAGCCGATATTGCGTGAAAAGGCGCGATCGTAGTCAAAAGCGATTGGGTCGGTCATGGACACCTCGGCCAGCGGAAATTTGTATTGTGCCCGCAGGTGCGCCACAGGCAAGGTCCTTCTTCACGCGTATGCTACGGGCAGTCAGCCATCGATCCGTTGGCGGCCCCGCATGTGCGTTCGTCCGCAGAACCCGCATCCGCTCCTCAGTTCTTTCGCAAGGAAACTCCTGTGAGCCGTGACACACTGACCCGCATTCTCGATCTGGCCCGCTGGGCTCCAAGTGGTGACAACACTCAGCCCTGGCGTTTCGAAGTTGTCGACGACCAGCATATCCGCGTGCACGGGTTTGACACCCGTGACCATGTGCTTTATGACTACGATGGTCACCCGAGCCACATCGCCCATGGCGCGCTGCTTGAAACAATTCGCGTTGCTGCCTCCGGCTTTGGCCTGAGAGCGACCTGGACTGCCACGTCTCAAGGCGAACATCGCAACCCGGTTTACGACGTGATACTGGCGAGCGACCCTGCCTTGACGCGGGACCCGCTGTACGACTGCATTGAAACCCGCACCGTGCAACGCCGGCCAATGAGGACCACGGCGCTCACCGACGCCCAGCGCCAGGCGCTGCGCCAGGCTGCAGGCGACGGCTTTAGCGTTCAGTTGTTCGAGTCATCGCGTGAACGCAGACAAGTGGCCGGTTTGTTGTGGGACAGTGCCAGAATCCGTCTGACTTGCCCGGAAGCGTACCCCGTGCACAGGGAAGTCATTGAGTGGAACGCCCGCTTCAGCAAGGACCGCATCCCCGAACAGGCGGTGGGGGTTGACCCGGCGACCGCCCGGCTGATGCAATGGGTCATGCAGAGCTGGGCACGGGTCCAATTCTTCAACCGTTTTCTTCTGGGCACCGTGGCACCGCGAATTCAACTCGACCTGATGCCCGGTCTGCGTTGCGCCGCGCACCTGCTGGTTTGCCCCAGACACGCCCCGTTGAAGCTGGAGGACTGGATCGACCTCGGCATGGCGGTGCAACGCATCTGGCTGACGGCGACCCACCAGGGGCTGCACCTTCAGCCGCAGATGACGCCAGTCATTTTTCGATGGTATGCCCGCGCCGGGCGGCGTTTTTCGGCTGCGCCGCAACTGAGCGAGCAGGCTCTTGAGGTGTCGGCCGATTTCGAGCGCATGGTCAAGGCCACGCCAAACGACAATTTTGGCTTCTTCGCCCGGGTTGGCGTCTCGACGCCACCCCAAAGCCGCTCGATCAGGCGGGACCTTTCTGAGTTGATAAAGGCTTGACATGAAGCAGCGCGGTGCCCGCGACGATCAGTACGATTCCGCTGGCGCGCAGCGTGGTGATGTGCTCCCCGAAAATCGCAACACCCGCAAGCACGGTGATCGCGTTGGCCATGGCAAGTTGCAGTGGCACGATGACCGATGCGCGGCCACGCTGAAAGGCCGCCTGCAATAACACCAGGCCAACCACGTTGGCCAGCACCACGGCGAGCAGCAGGGGGTTGAACAGAATCGCCAGGGACACGACGGACTGCCCCGGCACGGAAGACTCGGCCGTCAAGGCCTTGGTCAGCATCGAGCCTGCACCAAAACACAGTCCCACCACCAAGGCCAACAAGATCTCCGGCCGGTGAGCCCGGCGGTTGGCGATCAACATGATGGCTCCCGCCAAGACGGCGCACCCAAGCAATACGGCCAGGCGCATGCCGTCGAAGGCCGCGCCCGCCGTCGCCTGGGCTTCCAACGCCAGCGCCACCGCACCCAGCACTGTCAACAGGACGCCGACCCACTCCATCCGCACCAAGTGTTCCTTGAGAACGACCACGGCCAGAATCACCAGCAACAGGTCACCGGCCGACATCAGCGGCTGCACCAGACTGATGTCGCCCATCGCCGTGGCTTGCACGAACAACACCCATCCGACACTGGTGGCGGCGAACCCCAGCATCCAGCGCCAATCGGTGACCAAGGCACCCGCGACGCGTAAGGCGGTCGCTTCTCCGATCCTCGGCTGACCCTCCGCCGAGAGCTTCCACAGAAAATAACCCAACTGGATCAGCAGGGTTGCAGCGAGGGTGATCAGGACCACTGTCATGGGGGCCAACCGGAGTCGAATGGATTTCGTGGAAGACTCGTCAACGGAACCCGGCCGCACCACGACAGTGCCGACCCATTCCATGCAAGGTCCACTATACGCTTGGCGGCCAGGCTCAAGGCTGGGCCGGCTGCGCAGTGTTCGACTGTCTTGAGCGGGCTCGCATGCCGCGAACACCCCCAATCGTCCGCGACCAACTGTCAGGATTCTTTCCAGTTGAACCCGGTCGGCCCATGACTGCTGCCTCATTGTTCGTGTAAGTCATTGATTTGTATGAGAGGTCACCACAGTGGCACGAACCGTGCTTCTGTCATCACGCAAGTGCAAGATTGTCAGCACTGGCAATCCGACCTTCCGCTAGTTTCTGTCGATCTCAAGGAGCATTCAATGAAAACTCTCAAACTTATCCGCACCGCAGCAGCGGTGATCGCGATGGTAGCTGGCTACGCGCAAGCGGCAGTCGTGACTGTCTGGGATGTGACAGACACCGCCACTTTCGTCGCCGCCAGCGTCTTGCCGAGCGTGCCAGGCGTCACACTCGTCAGCCCGACGTCCCTCCGCTGGGGCGATCCGGTGACGCCGGGACTCCTGAGCGGCCTGGATATCTCGAATCCCGCCGGTGCCGTGGTGACCCCGCTGGGTGTGCTGACACCCACCATTGGCGTTTCTCACCTGAACTTCCCGATCTTCGCGCCAACACTGACTTCCGTCGACATCCTGGCGATTCTCCAGTTGACACCAAACACGCCGCCGGGACTCCCTGGCCTGCCCCCTGGTGACATTCTTTTCAAGATCAAATTCCTGGAAACACCCAATGCGGGTAACGAAGCCGGCATCTGTGCTGACGGTGGTCCCGTGGGCAGTGGCATCAACAGCGCTGGCTGTGCCGATATCTTCGTGATTGACAGTGAAGAGGCGAACTTCTTCTTCTATTACGATACAGACGGTCCTGGCGGTGACGACGCAGTTCTATACTCCGTCAGTTTCTTCGAAATGACTTCCGGCTTCAACACGCTGCCCAACGCTGCCTGTTTGTCCGCTGGTGTTGCCATCGGTTGTCGCGGCTTCGAAACCGCCGAAAACGCGGTTACCGCAGTGAGATTCGGGATCTTGATCAACGCCGTGGTTCCTGAGCCAGACTCGATCGCCTTGTTTGGATTGGCCTTGGCTGCGATGGGTTGGGTCGGTCGCCGCCGTCGGCAACAGTAAACACTGCATTTCAAAAACCGCGTCGGCATCGTTTGCCGACGCGGCTTTTTTGCGTTCAGGCCAAGGCATTTTTCACCCAATAGCGCTCCACCTGACCCGCCCCGTCACCCTGAATCGACTGCGCGTAGCCCAGGAGCGTCGCGATGCAGTCCTCCCGGCTGGAAAAAAACTCCCTGAACTGGCTGCGATAGAGCGCCATGGCGTGTACTTTCATGTCAAATTCTTCGTCAATGGACATGACAAGAGGCTCCAGTTGCCGTTTGAGTGACCCGACGGCAAGGCTTCGATGTAACGCCATCAGACGGTGAAGATAGAAACTCACAACTGGGATGGCGGACTTGCGAACGATCCAGGGCTTAAGGTTCTTCATCAACGCGGTGTTGGCATAGGCCGTGGACGATTGCCACCAGGCGCGCGACTCGTTGACGGGTGTCAGGCTTCGGTCATCGTTGGCGGGTCGGTAGATGGCCAGCTCATTGAGACGGTAGCGCGTGCTGTGGGGAATGCAGCAATACGGCGCGTCTTCGTAATAGAGCAGATTGCCGTGATCAGCCCAGGATTCGAACAATTGATGGGTGAGTACATGGTCCACGTGCCAGCCGATACCCAAGGGCACATAGAGCTGTTGGTAGTCGAGTTCAGCAAGCACGGCAAAGACCTTTTGACGCAGGGTGGGCAGCCAATCCAGATCCTCGGCTACCGGCGGGCGGAATATATTGCCCAGCTTGCGGTAGGTGTCGCGCCGGAATGAAACATCGAGCTCGCCCAGGCACCGGGACTCAAACCCGAGAAAACGCGCCGCGTCGGCTTCCTCCTGGTAGCGCTCTTCCCCCAGCACGACACCGCGAATCTTGACCTCGGACAAATAGCGGGTGAACAGGTTCAGTACCAGTACTGGCCCTTCCTTAGCCAGTCTGGCGACCATTGCGCCACACGAGAAAACCGCGTCGTCGAGGTGCGGAGAAATGAAAACTGCCCGGTAATGCGCCCGGGAAGGCGAGTTATCCATGACCACCCGTGGCCAAAACGTCGCGGTAGGCCGCTTCCAGAGCGTCCACGACCAGTTCCGGTCGATAGGCGCGGGCGCGTTGGCGGCTGACTTCACCCTGGGCGGCGCGCGTCGCGGGCTCGGCAGCCAAAGTCCTGAGCCGAACCGTCAGATCATCCACTGAGTCAGGATCGACGATATAGCCGTTTTGGCCGTGCTCGACCATCTCCTCGGCGGCCACGATGGCCTTGGTCACAATCACCGGACGGCCAAACCACATGGCCTCCATGGCGACCAAGGGTTGCGCTTCCTGAAGCGAGGGCAGCACAAATACGTCACAGGCGGCGTAGTACCGCGCCAGCGTGGGGTGGTCCAGGAAGCCGAGGAATCGAACCCTGTCACTGACCCCCAACTTCGCACATAGGCTCTCCAGGGTTGGCCCTTCCGGGCCGCGCCCCGCGATCCACAGAATCGCTTCTGGCACCGACGTCAGCAGCGCAGCAAACGCCTTGATCAAATATCCAATATTCTTTTCTGGCCCCAGCCGCCCGGCGTACATCACCGTGAAGCCCGGTGTACGCTCGGCCGCCACGACACCCGAGGGCGGCCTTTGCACGGGGTTGGTGATGTAGCGTACCGGCGTGTGGACGCCCTCACGCGATATTTGCAGGGCCAGGTTTTTCGACGGGGCAATGACCAGATCGAAACGGTTGTTGAAATTCTCCATCAAGCGGCGAATCAGACCGCGAAACGGACGCATGGGCAGCGGCTGGGTCAGCACCTCGGGGCCAAAATGGTAGGTGGACACCTGGCGCAGCTTGAGCGCCTCCGCCACGCGGCAACCCTGACGCATCATGAATCCAACGTAGTGGTGGTGCACTAGGTCGGGTTTCGCCTGCTCGAAGATCGCGCGCACCGTAGCCATGGCAGGCAAGGCCTGGTAAAAGCCATAGGCCTTGAGCGTGAACACCCGGTAGATGGTGACGCCCTCCCACTGCTCCACCGCAGGCTCACCCTTGCGCCGTGTCGTGATCACGCAAACCCTGTGGCCACGGCGCACCAGCTCCGGCGCGACCAGTTTGACGTGTGTGCCTACGCCCGTCATGGCGGGTAGAAAGTCATCCGAAACCATGCAAATCGATAGAGAGGTTTCCATCGCCACGCCTTGTTGGTTTGGGTTGGGGGTCGGGGATCTGGTCGTGCGCCAGCGCGGCGACTAGAAGTAGTACGTGCCGAGGACTTGCAGGACGCGGCGATCCGGCAGCACACCGAATTCACTGGTGATGCGGCCCATGTGCTGCTGAAGCTGAAATGCCAGGTCAAAGCTGGGCCAGTGGCGGCGCAGTTCAAGCCAAGCCATCCGACTGTGGTCATCCGCGTTCACCCGCAGGAAAGCGGTCAGGTCCAGATCCTTGATCCCTACGCCCTTCTGAGTGAGGTAGATCAGGTAAGCATGGCGCGGCGCCAGTTCCTGCAAGCGCTGTGCCTGCAGCAGGTAAGCCACCTGGGCGTCGGGCGCCGTCGCCCCCAAGGTCGCCCAATTCGATTGACTGAGTGCAAAGCCGTTGTACTGGTACTCTGCCGTGACCGATAGTTTGCTCAGCGTGGTGTAGCTGACGCCGCCGGTGAACCGGTTGCGCGTGGTCGCGGGGCCCGGCGCCCCCAGGGCACGGCTCAGCATATCGGGTTCGCTGCCACGCGACCATTCGACGTGGGCGACCGCGGCATCGGACAGCAGCGCCGTGGCGCTGGCGCCCAGCGTCGGCGAATTGCCTCGTGCTTTGTACGCCAGTATTTGGCTGCTGACGCGTTGCGAAAACTGGCTGCTCAGTGCGATCAGGGCGCGGTCCCGGTTGTTGGTGGCGCCCAAGTCCGCGCTCCAGCCATTGGAGCTGGGTCGATCAGCGAGTTTCGGAGAATAAGCCGCCGACAGAGAGCCACTGCTCCACAAGTGCTGGGCGCGCAGCATGACCGTGCCGAGCCGGTTTTCGCGCCGTGCAAAGGGGTTGGCGCTGGTCACGGCGCGCAAGCTGCCGTCACGAAAAAAGTCGGTCGGGTTGTAGCCATAGCCCGGGCCATGACGCAGGTTGATGCGACCGAACTCAAGCGCTGTATTGCCCCCTTCAGGCTGCCAGCTCAGGTAAGCCTCACGCAGACTGTTGACCGTCGCATCGGCGCCGTCTTCAGTGGGGTGAATGTAGTCAAGCCGGTCGGACAGGACGGCGCGCCAAGTCGGTGACAGCCGCACCGAATGGGAGAAATCCAGCGAGACCCGCCCGATGTCGCGGCTACTGGTCAGGTAGCGTTGGCTGGCGTTGCCGATCGCGCCCTCAACGAATAGTTTGGGGCCCTGGGCCACCCGCGGAGCGACTTCGGGTGCGCTTTGCAAGTTCAGCGCGTCCAGCTCGGCGTCTTGCGCCAGCGCTGGCACAGCCTGGATCAAAGCCACCGCAACCATGGAACATTGGATGGAATGGGTAAGACGGCGCATAAGGTTACTCAGCTTGGAAGCGTGGCAGGAAATCCCGCTGCATCCACGCATCGGGGATGTTGCGGGCAACATAGTCGGAAAAACGCATGAGCGTGACCGATTGAGGATTCAGGCCGTCAATGATCACCGTCTCGGTCGGCCGCTCGACGCCCAGTTGGGGCTGATAGCGGCGATAGAAGGCGGTCTTGAGCAGGCGCGAGGACTCTGCGTAGAAACGCGCCTTGATGGGTCGGTTGTTCTCCGCATCAACCCACATGTCAATGGTGGCATAGGTCACCTCCGGCGCAATGGCCGTCAAGGCAAGTTTATGGGCCTTGCGCTTGCGCCGCTCTCCGTCCTGGATTTCCTCCTCACCGGCCAATGAGGCACGGTAGTCCTTCGCCAGATTCACGGTAGCAACATCGCCATTGGAGGCCTGTCCCAAGAGCCGCTGTTGCGGTGACAGGCGAACGCTGGCCTTGCCTACCGGATCGTAGAACCACATGTCATTGCCATTCTTGAGCATCAGTTTGCCAGCATCCCGCGCCGGCAAGACAAAACGAATCAGGCTGGAGAACTGCCCGCCTTGTTGTTGGGTGCGGGAGTAGCTGACCAGGGTGCTGGTGTCAATCTGCACACCGGCCTGAAATTCCGTCAAGGTGACGGTCACACTGAATGGGCGCCCGGGGTTGCGGATGGCATCACTGGCCGCGAGAATCTGGTCCGCCGTCGGCGCTGCGGACAGCCAAGCTGGCCAGAACAAGAGCAAGATAAAGAACTGCCCCAATGATTTCATGATTGCCGTGCCTTCCTAGGTCAGACGTGGCGCAGAGCATCTACGACGTTCAGTTGGGCCGCCCGGTAGGCCGGCCACCAGGCGGACAGGATCGCAATGCAGATAAGACCAAGTGTTGTGCCCAGAATCATGCCGGTTTCGCCCCAGACGCGCAATGTGAGCGGCAGCGGTTCAACGCTGCCAGGCGCCGACCATGTCAGACCCATCTGGTTGCAGACCGCCGACAATACCAGCGCCAGGACCACACCGAGCACCGCCCCACACAGGCCCAGCAGCGCGCCTTCCGTCACGAACAAACGCCGGATGCCGCCACGGCGCAGACCAACGGCGCGAAGCGTGCCGATCTCGACGGTGCGCTCAACCACTGCCGTGTTCATGGTATTGCTGACCGTAAACAGCACGATGGCGCCGATCAGCGCGAAGATGAAGCCAAAAATCGTGTCAAACAACTGAATGGTCTGGACGTAGAAGGGATTGAGCGTCCGAAAATCCAGCACCGCCAGCGGCTGCTTGGCGGAGAACTTTGCCAGGATTGGCGCCAGTCGCGCCGTGGCCGCCGCGATCTGCTCGGAATGGCGCAATTGGAGAATGATGGAGGTGACCTTGGGCGGCGAATTGCCATAGATCAGTTGTTGCGTCTTCGCCAGATGCATCATGACGTAGACCTCATCGAGCTCCTTGAATCCCTGTTCTTCGGCGCGTATCACGTCCAATGACGTGACGTTCGGAGCGCCCTTGCTGTTTCCCGCAAGCACTTCGATTCTGCGTGGGCTGTTCGCCACGGCGGGCGCGGCGAGCGTCTCTTGCAGACTGAGCTGGGCGATGTCATCGGGCAGCGCGTTGCCGGCGGGTATGGGCTCCTTCTCCGGCTTGGGGCAACGGGCAATCTTCAGCGCCTCGCAGAGCTGGAGCACCCTGGCCACACCGGTACCCACAATGGCGGCATCGGCCGGCGCACCCTCCAGTGCAAACGCCGGCGAGCTGGTGCGCAAATTGAAGCCATTCCAGCGCCGCATGCGGTTGATGTCTTCAGCAACCAGTCCGTTGCCAATGATGGTGCGCGACACATTGGCCGCGTAGTTGCCGGCAATGCCCCCGAATTGCAGCGTGGGTGTCGCCACCAACACCATGCCTCGCAGCACCTCGTCGCCTTGGATGGCGGCCATGATTTGGGCGTAATCTGCAATCCCATAGGCAGTCGGGTTGCCACTGCCGTACAGATAAAAGTCCCGGTGCTGGATCTGCAAATGACCACCGGTCTGCACATACTCGGTGTGCATGGTGTAGTTGATGTTGGTGCTGTAACCGCCGAACAGCAAGATCGAGGTCGAACCGATCGCCATCGCCAGCAAAGTCGCCAGCGAGCGGCGACGGTTGCGCAGGAGGTTGCGCACCGCCAGGGACAAGGTCATCATGGCCCGTCCTCCTGGCCTTTGCGCCGGATGCCGCGGATGGTGCCGTCCTTCAGGAAGATCGTATCGTCCGCAGCCTTGATCACGTCGGGGTCATGGGACGAGAAAAGGAAGGAGATCTGGTAGCGCTCCACCATCCGGCGCATCAAGGCCAGAATGGCGGCGCCGGTCTGGCTGTCAAGGTTGGCGGTGGGCTCGTCGGCGATGACCAGTTTGGGTTTGCGCGCCAGGGCGCGCGCGATGGCGACGCGCTGGCGCTGGCCACCTGACAGTTGCCCCGGGAGATTTTTGGCCTTGTCGCCGAGGCCCACCGCATCGAGCAGCTTCGGAACCCGGTCACCGCGTTTCTTGGCCGAGGCACCCGCCAACAGCAAGGGGTACTCGACATTCTCATAGGCGCTGAGCACCGGCAGCAGGTTGAAATTCTGAAAAATGAAACCGATGTTCTTGGCCCGAAAATCCGACAGCGCATCGTCGGACAAATCACCCACCTTGCAGTCGGCCACGATGATCTCACCCTGATCGGGCCGGTCAATGCAACCGATCATGTTGAGCAGTGTTGTCTTGCCACTGCCCGATGGGCCGAGCACAACCGTGAAACACGCGTGGCGAACCAGAATGTCGACGCCCTTGATGACAGGGACGCTGATCGAATCCATGTGGTAGGTCTTTTCGACCTGCGTGAGCACGGCCACTGGCCCCTGGCTTCCCGACTGGCTGGTCGTCTGATCGGTCATGTCGCGTCCCCAAAATCGATGTGGATGGCCGCCGGCGGTGCGGACAAGAGACATCGCCCGCCAGTGATTCAACCAGGCAAGCAGTGTACTGCGTTGAACGCGCGAAGTCCTCGTCGCAGCGATGGGCAATATCAATAGAATTCGCCACATGACGAAGATCCTGATGGTGTGCATGGGCAACATCTGCCGCTCCCCGATGGCGCAGGTGGTGGCCGCGCGAACGGCGGCATTGGCAGAGCGCGAAGTCCCCAGCGGCCCGGAGCGCCTTGCCTTCGATTCCGCCGGAACCCACGCCCACCATGTCGGCGAGCGAATGGACCCCCGCGCGGCCGCAGCACTGGCGGCGCGCGGTTATCCAACCGGAAAAGGGCGTTCCAGGCGCGTCTGCGACGCCGACTTCGAGAAGTTCGACCTCATCCTCGCAATGGATCGCGGTAACCTGGTGAATCTGCAAAGCGTCTGTCCCGCCCCGCACCATGGCAAGCTAGGATTGCTGCTGGACTTCGCGGATGGCCTGCATGGCGAGGATGTGCCCGACCCGTACTATGGCAATGCGCAGGGCTTCGAGCGCGTGTTGGACTTGTGCGAAGTGGGGGCCCGGGGACTAATTCGGACGCTGTACCTGGAGAACCAGCATGGTCGCCCTTGACCACGCATTGCGAGCCGTCGACGGCTACCCAAGCACCGACTCGTGAACAGCCAACATCCGACAATCAGTTGAGGACAGAGCTGAAGATCTGTCCCGCAAAGTATCAGGAAGCCTAAGCAAATAGCTCGGCGGCAGACAGCGCAAGCCCCAGCCGGTCCTTGTCCGAAACCAGCGGCTGGTCAACCGCCGCCACGGACTGGGGCCAGTCAATGGCAAGCTGGGAGTCGTTCCACACAATGCAACGCTCGAACGCGGGCGCATAAAAGTCGGTTGTCTTGTACAGAAAATCAGCCGACTCCGAAAGCGTCAAGAAGCCATGCGCAAAACCTGGCGGCACCCACAACTGGCGCTGATTGTGCTCGCTCAATTCGACGCCGACCCATTGCCCATACGTGACCGAAGACCGACGAATGTCCACCGCCACGTCAAACACGGCGCCACGCACCACCCTCACCAGCTTGCCCTGCGGCTGCTGCACTTGGTAGTGCAGGCCGCGCAACACACCGCGCGCGGATCGACTGTGGTTGTCCTGCACAAACGCGTAGGGCGCCCCGACGGCCTCGTCAAAGACCCGTTGGTTGAAGCTCTCGAAAAAGAAGCCGCGTGAATCCCCGAACACCTTGGGCTCAAAGATCAACACCTCGGGAAGTCGTGTGCGCACCACGTTCATGGCGCCTTGCCTTCCCGCAGGATGCCCAGCAGGTAACGGCCATAACCGTTCTTCGCCAAGGGCTGCGCCAGGGCCTCCAGTTGCTCGGCGCTGATGAAGCCGTTGCGCCAGGCAATCTCTTCCAGACACGCAATCTTGAGCCCCTGGCGATGCTCCAGCGTGGCGATGAACTGACTGGCTTCCAGCAGGCTGTCGTGGGTGCCTGTGTCCAACCAGGCATAGCCGCGCTGCATGATCTGCACGTTGAGCGCACCACGATCCAGATAGGCCTGGTTCACCGTGGTGATTTCGAGTTCCCCGCGGGCGCTGGGCCGCACCGACTTGGCAATGTCGACCACCTGATTGTCGTAAAAGTAGAGCCCGGTGACCGCGTAGTTGCTCTGAGGCTTGAGTGGTTTTTCCTCGATGCTGCGCGCTTTGCCTTCGGCATCGAAGGCCACCACGCCATAACGCTCTGGGTCCTGCACGTGGTAGGCAAACACGGTCGCGCCAGACGCTTGCGCGTCGGCCCGTGCCAGCAAGGGCGCGAAGTCATGCCCATGAAAGATGTTGTCACCGAGTACCAGCGCGCTGGGCGAGTTGCCAACGAATTTGTCGCCAATGATGAAAGCCTGCGCCAGACCATCGGGGCTGGGCTGCACCGCGTACTGCAGGTTCAAGCCCCATTGGCTACCGTCGCCCAGCAGTTGCTGAAAACGCGGCGTGTCCTGCGGCGTGCTGATGACCAGGATGTCACGCATGCCCGCTAGCATGAGCGTGCTGAGCGGATAGTAGATCATGGGCTTGTCGTAGACCGGCAGCAATTGCTTGCTCATGGCCAGTGTGGCTGGATGCAGGCGCGTGCCCGATCCGCCGGCCAGGATGATGCCTTTTCTTTGTGTCATGTCAGTCGTTCATCAGAGGGTTTCAGTCAGCATGCGCACCACGCCGAGCTGCCACGGCGGCAGCACGAGATTGAAAGTGCGCTGCAACTTTGTGGTGTCCAGTCGGGAATTGAGTGGGCGTTGTGCCGGGGTCGGGAAGGCCGCTGTCGTCACCGGATCGATGGTGGCGGGACTCGCCTTGAGCGCCACCCCCAACTTCAGCGCGGTCTCCAGCACCAGGCTGGCGTAACCATGCCAGGTGGTGTGGCCGCTGGCGCTCAGGTGGTACAAGCCAGCAAGGCTGGCACCGTCCACCCCGCCAGTGACCTGACGCAGCGCATGGGCGGTGACATCGGCCAGCAGTTCCGCCCCGGTAGGTGCGCCGAGCTGGTCGTTGATCACGCTCAAGCGCTCCCGCTCCTTGGCCAGGCGCAACATGGTCTTGGCGAAGTTGCCCCCGCGCGCCGCGTAAACCCAACTGGTGCGAAAGACCAGGTGCTTGGCGGCGCTGAGCGCAATCGCCTGTTCACCTTCGAGTTTGGTCAGGCCATAGATGTTAAGGGGACCGGTCGCGTCATGCTCGCGCCACGGGCGCTCGCCGCTGCCGTCAAAGACATAGTCCGTCGAATAGTGCACCAGCCACGCGCCCAGGGCGGCGGCCTGCTGCGCCAGCACGGCTGGCGCCAGGGCATTGATGGTGCGCACCAGTTCGGGTTCGCTCTGCGCCTTGTCCACCGCCGTATGGGCGGCGGCGTTGACGATCACGTCCGGCCGCACCGTGCGCACGGTTTCGGCCAAGCCGCTCGGGTTGGTGAAGTCACCACACAGCTCGGTGCTGTCAAAGTCCAGTGCCACCAGTTCACCCAGAGGCGCCAGGCTTCGCTGCAGCTCCCAGCCGAGCTGCCCACCCTTGCCAAACAACAGGATCTTCATGTGCGCGCGCTGTAGTTGGTCTGCACCCAGTCGCGGTAGGCACCGGACTGCACATGGGCGACCCAGGGCTGGTTGTCCAGATACCACTGCACGGTCTTGCGGATGCCGGACTCAAAAGTCTGTGCCGGTCGCCACCCCAGCTCACGCTCGATTTTGCTGGCATCAATCGCGTAACGGCGGTCATGGCCGGGACGATCGGCCACATAGGCGATTTGCTGGTCGTAGCGCTGGCCATCGGCGCGCGGCGAGAGATCGTCCAGCAACGCACAAATGGTGCGCACGATTTCGATATTGGGCTTCTCGTTCCAGCCACCAACGTTGTAGACCTCGCCGACGCGCCCAGCCTCCAGCACGCGCCGAATGGCCGCACAGTGGTCCTTGACGTAGAGCCAGTCACGCACTTGCAACCCATCACCGTACACCGGCAGCGCCTTGCCTGCCAGGGCATTGACGATCATCAGGGGAATCAGCTTTTCTGGGAAATGGTAGGGGCCGTAATTGTTGGAACAGTTGGTGGTGAGCACCGGCAAACCATAGGTGTGGTGGTAGGCGCGCACCAAATGGTCGCTGGCGGCTTTGCTGGCGGAGTACGGACTGTTTGGCTCGTAGCGATGGTGCTCCGAAAAGGCTGGATCGTCCTTGCCAAGCGAACCATAGACCTCGTCGGTGGAAACCTGCAGAAAACGAAAGGCCGCCTTCTGCTGCGCAGCCAGGCCACCCCAATAGGCACGCACAGCTTCGAGCAGAGCGAAGGTGCCCACGATGTTGGTTTCGATGAAGGCCTGCGGGCCGTGGATGGAGCGGTCCACGTGGGATTCGGCCGCGAAATTGACAATCGCACGCGGCTGGTGGCGCGCCAGCAACTGCGCCAGCAGGGCGCCATCGCCAATATCACCCTGCACAAACACATGGCGCGGATCACCTTGCAGCGAGGCTAGGCTCTCCAGATTGCCGGCGTAGGTCAGCTTGTCGAGGTTGAGAATCGCCTCGTCCCCCTGGGCGAGCCAGTCCAACACAAAATTGGCGCCAATGAAGCCGGCACCGCCGGTGACAAGAATCATGGTTCCCCCAGAAGTCCAGAACGAAAAACGTCAAGCCACTGTCGCGGTCAACCGACCTGACCCGACCGATTATCCCATCGCCCCTGGCGATTTAGTGGTGACGATCTACACCGCCCAGGACGGCGCGCGTACAGTTCACCCCATGCGCTGATCGGCTCCATGCCCGAGCGCAAATCAATAACCCTCTCTACTGGAGTCCCCCCATGGTCAAGAAACTCACAAAATCCAAACCCGCCAAAGCCACTGGCGCTCAACTGAGCGGCTCCGTGCGCGACTCCGCCCAGCAGATCTGGCAGGCCGGCTTGGGCGCGCTCTCCAAGGCACAAGCCGAGGGCACCAAGGCCATCGAGGCCTTGGTCAAGGAGGGCACGACTCTGCAACGCAAGACCCAGGCCGCCGCCGAGGAAAAGATCTCCGAAGCCACCAGCAAGATGTCCAATATGGCGACCGACATCACCAGCAAGGCCACCGGCCAGTGGGATAAGTTGGAGAGCATTTTCGAAGACCGCGTTGCCAAGGCGCTCAACAAACTGGGGGTCCCGTCCGCCAAAGACATCAACGCCCTGGTAGCCCGCATTGATGAACTGAACAAGAGCGTACAGAAGCTGTCGGCCAAAGCTGCGTCGACGCCCAAGGTCGCCGCCAAAACTGCCGCCAAGCCGACTGCGAAAGCCCCCAAAGTTGCCGACAGCGCCGCCAAGCCGACTATCAAACCAGCCACCAAACGAGCCGTCGCGCGCAAGGTTAAGGTCGTCGCCGATACGGCGCAGGCTTGATGTCCGGCCACCCAGAATTCGGCCGTACTTCCGCCGGAAAACTGGGCCGAAGTCAGGAAGGGGCGCTTAGGCGCCCTTCTTTTTTGTGAAAAAGACGCCGCTTGCAGACCCAATTCGTTCCATCCGTTGAACCATCGGCCTACACTTCGCACCCATGAGTAGACAAGCTCCCCGTGCCCCAAGAATCGCGCTGGCGTTGGCTGGCGGTGGCCCGTTGGGCGCCATTTATGAAATTGGCGCCCTATGCGCCCTGCAAGAGTCCCTACACGGCCTGGACTTCAATGCCTTGGACCACTATGTCGGCGTCTCGGCCGGTGGCTTCATCGCAGCCGGTCTGGCCAACGGCCTGACGCCGCGTGAGCTGTGCGCATCCTTCATCGAGAACGACAACCAGCCGTCCGAGACCTTCGACCCGGCTTGGCTGATGGTGCCGGCGTACGGTGAGTACGCCCGCCGGGGCCTGATGCTACCGGGGCTGCTGCTGTCGGCCATGTGGAAGTTGACGGTCGGCCGCAAGTCGCTGCTGCAAGCGGCTGAGGGTTTCGGGCCAGCGTTGCCGACCGGTATTTTTTCCAGCGACCAGACCCACCACCAATTGGCGCGCCTGTTTTCCCGCGACGGTCGCACCAACGATTTCCGCCAGCTCAAGACCAAACTGACGCTGGTGGCAACCAACCTAGACAGTGGGGAGGCCGCGCCGTTTGGGCGTGCGGGCTGGGACCATGTGCCGATTTCGCAAGCGGTGCAGGCCAGCGCGGCTCTGCCGGGTTTGTTTCCGCCGGTCGAGATTGACGACCAGTATTTTGTCGACGGCGCTTTGAAAAAGACCATGCATGCCTCGGTGGCGTTGGACGATGGTGTCGACCTGATGCTGTGTCTCAACCCCCTGGTACCATTTGACGCCACCGCACCGCAGTTTGCCAAGGTGATGCAACGCGGCCTGCCGCCGGAACGACGGGCCATCCCCCGCATCATCGACGGGGGGCTGCCAGCCGTGCTGAGCCAGACCTTTCGCTCGATGATTCACTCGCGCATGGCTTTGGGCATGAAGCACTACGAGCGTGCCTACCCTGACACCGACATCATTCTGATCGAGCCCGATCGCCGCGACCCCGAGCTGTACTTGGCCAACACCTTCAGCTACTCACAACGGCGCCACCTGGCCGAACACGCCTACCAGCAGACGCGCCAAATGCTGCGCTCACGAAAGACCGGTCTGTCGGCCAAGCTGCGCCGCCATGGCATCACCCTCAACCACGAGGTACTGGACGACCCCAGGCGCCACCTCAGCGCCCCCGCCAAGGCGCCTACCCGCATCGGCCAGGCGATTGCCACCTTGCAGGAGGTCATGGACGATCTCGGTCACACCATCGCGACGCCGCGCCACCTGGAGAGCCTGTCATGGTAAAAAAAGCCCCGCGGCGCACTGCCGAGCGCATTCTGGAAGTCACGCTTGAGTTGTTCAACCGATTCGGCGAACCCAACGTATCGACCACGCTGATTTCAGCGGAACTGGGCATCAGCCCCGGCAACTTGTATTACCACTACCCGGCCAAGGACGAGCTGATCAACTCGCTGTTTGATCGTTACGAACGCGGTTTGAACGAATTACTCAACGCCAGCGACAGCGTGCGCGATGTCGAGGATGCGTGGTTCTTCATGCATTCGCTGTTTGAACTGATCTGGCAATACCGCTTCCTGTACCGCGACCTCAATGACCTGCTGAGCAAGAACCGGCGGCTGGAAACCCATTTCCAATCGGTGCTGAAGAACAAGACCCGCGCGGTCAAGGCTCTGCTCGACGGCATGAGCCGCTCCGGCGCGGTCAGCATTGATTCGCGCGAAGTGGAGGCCACCGCCACCAGCATGGTGGTCGTGATGACCTACTGGCTGAGTTTTGAGTACGTGCGCGATCCGCGCAATGCGCTGGAGCCAGCCAACTCGCAAGCTGCCTTGCTGCGTGGTGCCCACCACGTCTTGAACCTGCTGGTGCCCTACCTTGAGCCTGGCCAACGCGGCCACCTGATGAGCCTGGTCGGCGCCTATGGTTCAAGCCCGAAGTAGCGCCTACTCGCCCCAGGGCAGCATCAAGGTCACCATCGCGAGCTTGGCAAACTCGGGCTCGAATTCATTGATGATCTTCTGCGGCTCGGGGCAGAGTTTGGAATCGGTCATCACGCCAAACTGCACGCCGCCACCATAGCTGAGGATCGAGATCCCCAGCCCCACGGTGCCACTCTGGGGCACCCAGGCAATCGATTGCTCAATGGTGGAGCCACAGAAGGTGAGCTTGTCTCGCGGACCCGGGACATTGGTCATGACGGCCGTGGTCTTCTTGGAAAACAGGCTGAGCATGGCATCCTGCGCCGGTTTGGTGAGCAGCCCGGCCACGGCCAGCAGGCCAAATGCCATGAGTGGCTGCATGCTTCCCTTAAGGGCTCTCATCCTGCGGCGCACCTCGTAGACTCGCTCCACCGGGTTTTCCACCCCGATTGGCAGCACCATCGGCGCCAGGCCAAAGCGGTTGCCCAATTTGTAGGCCTGCTCGATGGGGCGCAGGTTGACGGGCACCATGGCGCGAATCTCCTTGCCCTTGATCGGGTCACCAAAGGACTTGAGGTATTCCCCGATCGCGCCTGCCACACAGCTCATGAGCACATCATTGACGGAGCAATTCAAGGCCTTGCCCACGGCCTTGACTTCCTCCAACGGAATCGGCGCGCACCACGCCACCCGCTTGCGGTGGCCCGGCACACCCTTGAGTCGCGTTGGGGAATCGTCTGGCATCAGTACCAGGGCAGCGGCATCACCCAACACATGGAACGCAAGCTTGGCGAGATCAACCGAACTGTGCAAACCTTTCTCAAGACCTTTCTGCGGGTCAATCATCATCTCCATGGACTTGACCGCGCCATCGCCTGCGGCGTCAAGCGCCTTGACGGTGAGGTCTGTAAAGGGCTTTAGCAGCGTGTCGGCAAGCCAGTCTTCGGCGCCTTCGAGCCCCCCACGGTGGGTATGGTGTTCGGCGCCTTGCGGCGGCGCGCTGCCACCATCCACCAGCGAGTGCGTCACCGCTATCAATGCAATGCCGTCTGCAATGCAGTGATGGATACGCACGATGATGGCTGATCCGCCCTGGTAGTTTTCCACCAGATGGAACTGCCACAGCGGTCGCGTCTTGTCCAGCGGCTGCACCGCCAACTCGGCCACGCGATCCTGCAGGGCCTCCTGCTCCCGACCCTTCGGTTTACGCGCCAGCTTTTCCAGCACAACATGACGTTCCATCGCGAAATGCTCGTCAACCACCCAGGTTGCCCCGGTGGCGTCCTGCTCCACCCGCTGACCGAAGCGGGCGTACTTGAGCAGCCGTTCCTCGATGCGTTGGCACAAGGCCTCGCGCGCTACGCCCGGCTTGAGCACCCAGACGCCCACGATCATCATCAGATTGGACTCGGAATCCATGCGCAACCATGCGGTATCGACTTTGCTCATTCGATGGCCGTTCAGGCCCACTGAACCACTGCTTGCATGCGACACCGTCGCGGCCGCGCGGTCGGCGTCCTCACGTGCCACCACAGCAGCCGTCTTGCGGGTGTCCCGTTTGGCGGTTTTGGGGGCACTGATTCGATTAACCATGAAAACTCCAGACGGGAAAAACAGGCAGCCTGCGGTCTGTCCCGCAAGTCCCTAATCAGTTGAGGACAGAGCTGGCCTGCTTCGCAGCCTGCGGTCTGTCCCGCAATCTCTCAGGTTGGGGAAAGTGCCCTATTCTCCGGGCAAATCGACCCGTAAGATACAGTGCGATACCCCTTACGTGTTGGGTATTCACCTCAAACGCTTACTACTTCAATCGATCTTTCTTAGGAGCCCCTCCATGTCCAAGCTCTCAACCCAGTTCGAAGCCGCAGCTGCCAATTCCAAGAATCTCAGCGAGCGGCCGGACAACGCCACGTTGCTCAAGATCTACGCTCTGTACAAACAAGCCAGCGTGGGGGACAACACCGAAAAGAAACCCGGCTTCACCGACATGGTCGGTCGCGCCAAATGGGATGCCTGGAACACACTAAAAGGCACGGCCACCAATGACGCTATGCAGCAATACGTAGACCTGATCGCGTCGCTGAGCTGAGCCCGACTTTAGGCACAGCGTGTCCGCGCGCCGCCCCCCGAGCGGGTTGTGGCGCCTGGGCCGGCCGCACGCGAGTCAACCCCAGGCCTCTACGTGAGAGAGCGGCACCCTGGCGAAAGCTCCCGGTCAGCACGGCCCGGTAGTCACTTGTTCTTGCTGGCGCGCTTCTTGGCGGCGGCCGTCACGTTCGCCAGGTCCATCACCAGCAGGTCGTCGAGATTCTTGACAATCTCGCTCTCGATACGTGCCTTGAAGGCCCCCAGCAGGAAACCCAGCTTGGCATTCAATTCGAACTTGTCCTTCGTGACATGCAGCGTGCCGCTGACACCCGAGCGCGTGAAGCAGACTTCGTCAAGGCTCCTGCCTTCCTCATAAGTACAGGCCATCTGGAACTCCTCTTCGACCTGCTCTGCCCACCGAAACGCCACTTTGCGCGCTTCGTGCAAGCCCAGACTGTGATGGCGCAGGATGTGCAAGTCCGCCATGGTTGTTCTCCAATTTAGTCAGTTGAGGACAGCGCTGAAGGCCTGTCCCGCAAAGATCTCCACTTAGTTGCCGACGGCGCGTCGCCGCGCTGCGGCCCGTCCGGCGATGCGTCGTGTCGTTTGAGTTCACGGATTCGTTGCGCCCGCGGCATTGCCGCGAGTTGCCTGACCGCATCATAAAACGCGCGCCAATCCTCGCCCGATCGGGCAAACAAGGCTTCAAATGCCGGCACCAGTTCATCGTAGGCGGCCTGGGCACCCAATGCGGCGTTGTTCGCGCCCGCCACCCATGCATCCAAGGCGCCGTGCCCACCCCAGCTTTCGCGCAGCACCGCGTAGGCCGCACGGAAGTCTTCCATCGCCGCCTTCTTCTTGGCGCGCATGGTTGCTTGATCGTTGTTGCCCGCGTCCTCCTGGGCATAGATCGCCTGTAGACGGGTGCGTGTGGCCGATGTCAAAGCCCGAAACTGTTGGCGTCTGCTGTCAAACTCGGCGTAGCGCTGGCGTGCCAGATCCGAGCCTTGCGCGGCGAGCCAGCGACGCGATCCCAGCCGCTCGACAGCGGTGGCAAAGGACTCGTTGAACAGGGTATCGTCCTTGACATACACCACTTGATGCGCCAGTTCATGAAAGATCATGCGCGCCAGTTCGCCGTCGGGATAGTGAATAAAGGTGTTGAGCAGGGGATCGCCGCCGGCCCAGTTCAGCCAGCCCAATGTGGAGTAGGCCGGCACCGCATAGACGCTGGCCTCCAGCCCTTGGGTGCGCTCCTGCTCGGCCAAGAGACGCGCCGCGGCTTCGTCGAAGTAGCCGCGGTAACCCACACAGCCAGCGAGCGGGAAACACCAGGTCTTGAGCGTGAGGGAGAATTCTGGCGCAGCCACCACATTCCACACTGCCGCGCGGCGCTTCAAGTCGGCGTATCGCTGGTAGCTTGAGTTGTCGGGCAGGTGCAGCGCCGTCACCCCAAAACGCCGTATTTCCTGGGCCAGCACCAGGCGCTGCTTGAGTTCAGGCGCCGCGCCCTCATCACTGAGCCACTGCGACACCGGCCTGGCCGATTGCATCAGCCCAAGATGCCCGCCCACCGACTGGGCGTAGTACCCGATGTTGGCGCAACCGGCCTGCAACGCACAAGCCGCCAGCACAGCCCATCGGGCGAGCTGGCTGCCGACCATTCGATGCGCGCTCACGCCTTGCTCCGATGCGCGTCCACCAAGCATTGGTAGAAGGCACGTGTCACGCGCGAGGGCGGCGGCGAGCGGCGCACGATGCCGAAGAAACTGCAGCCATAACGAAGCCGGGCGGACTGGATCGGCCGCATGCGTTGGGCGCGCACGAAACCATCTGCATAGTGGTCCGGCAAAAAACCCAGGTAGCGCCCGGACAGGATCAAGGTGGCGATGGACTCCTGGTCAAAACCGGTGGCTTTGCGGGGCAGGCGAACCTGTTGGCTGATCTCCATGTTGGGCGAGTGATAGCCGAGCCCGGCGAACTGGTGCGCGCGCACAGTCTCCCAGTCCATGCCTTGGGTGTCAGCCTCAAACAACACGTGCTCGGCGCCGCAGTACAGCAGCATGGTTTCGCCAAACAATTCTTGGTACACCAGACTCTCCGAGCTGCGGTGCCCAGGAATCACACCTACCTGATACTGACCATCCATCACGCCACGCTCAATGGCGTTGATGGGTGCGACGTGCAACTGCAGGTCGACCTCCGGCGCCAAGTCCGAGAACATGGCGATCGCGGCGCCCAAGCGGGCTTGCGGGTTGCTGGCGGTTTTGTCGAACACGGCGACATGCAATTGGCCGCCCATGCGCCGATGGATCTCGTCAACGCTGCTGCGAAAAGCTTCCACCCCGGCCAGCAGCCGCAACGTTTCGGTGTAAATCTGCTGGCCTTCCGTGGTCACAGCGAAGCCGCCGCGGCCTCGTCGGCACAAGGTCAGGCCCAGACGGGTCTCCAGATCCTTCACGTGGCGGCTCACGGTGGACGTGCCGATATTGAGTTCCAACTCGGCCGCCGCCATACCGCCGCACTCCACCACACTCTTGAAGACGCGCAGCAGGCGAATGTCCATGTCGCTGAGTTGGCCCAGAACGGCCCGGCTTTTTACTTGCATGAATCGCCAACTGAGTAGTGCTATTTATGTCTTTATAAGAGTAACAGAGAACACCAGAATCAGCATTTCCCAACACCCCTAGTCAGTTGAGGACAGAGCTAAAGGTCTGTCCCGCGAAGTGAACAGCCAACATCCGACAATCAGTTGAGGACAGAGCTAAAGGTCTGTCCCGCAAAGTATCAGGACAGCCCATGAACATGAACGACGCCCAGAAGCTCCAGGCCCCCCGCACCGATGCCGCCTGGCTGGATGCCCACTGGATGCCCTACACCGGCAACCGCGACTTCAAGGCCAACCCGCGCCTGGTTGTAGGCGCCAAGGGCTGCTACTACACCGATGCCGATGGGCGCCAGGTCTTTGACGGGCTGTCCGGCCTGTGGTGCAGCGGGCTGGGGCACGGCCGCAGCGAATTGGCCGACGCCGCTGGTCGCCAACTCGCGCAGCTCGATTACTCCCCCGCCTTCCAGTACGGTCACCCCTTGTCATTCGAACTCGCCAACAAGCTCAAGGAATTGACACCGGTCGGACTGGACTATGTGTTTTTCACGGGCTCCGGCTCGGAGTCGGCCGACACCTCGCTCAAAATGGCCCGGGCCTACTGGCGCGCCAAGGGTCAAGCCAGCAAGACGCGCCTGATCGGCCGCGAGAAGGGCTACCACGGCGTCAACTTCGGCGGCATCTCCGTCGGCGGCATCGTGGCCAACCGCAAAATGTTTGGCCAAGGCATCGAGGCCGACCACCTGCCGCACACCCAATTGGCCAGCAACGCCTTCTCGCGCGGCATGGCCGAGCAGGGCGCCGAACTGGCGGACGATCTGCTCCGGCTGATCGCCCTGCACGATGCAAGCAACATCGCCGCCGTCATTGTCGAGCCCTTTTCAGGCTCGGCCGGGGTAGTGATTCCGCCCAAGGGCTACCTACAGCGCCTGCGCGAGATCTGCACCGCCAACAATATCCTGCTGATCTTTGATGAAGTCATCACCGGCTTTGGCCGCTGCGGCGCCTACACCGGCGCCGAGGCCTTTGGCGTCACGCCGGACATCATGAACGTGGCCAAGCAGATTACCAATGGCGCCCAGCCGATGGGCGCGGTGCTGGTCAAGAAGGACATCTATGACACCTTCATGGCGCAAGGCGGGCCGGACTACATGCTCGAATTCGCCCACGGCTACACCTACTCGGCGCACCCGGTGGCCTGCGCGGTGGCGCTGGCCGCACTGGACTTGCTGGTGGGTGAGAACATGGTGGATCGCGTCAAGGCCCTGGTACCCCATTTCGAGAACGCCGTGCACAGCCTCAGGGGCGTCCAACACATCACCGACATCCGCAACTATGGCCTGGCCGCGGGCTTCACCATCGCCGGCCTGCCCGGTGAGCCGGCCCGGCGCCCTTATGAGATCGCCATGGCGATGTGGAAGAAGGGTTTCTATGTGCGTTATGGTGGCGATACCATTCAACTTGCGCCCCCCTTCATCGCCGAGCGCGCGCAACTTGACAGCCTGATCAACGCCCTGGGCGAAACCATCAACCAGACTCCTTGAGTTGAAAGACCATCGTCATTGCGAACGCAGTGAAGCAATCCATGACTCCCAGCTTCATGGATCGCCACGGCCTGCGGCCTCACGATGACGCCCACTTGTCTCAACCTCCTAAAACACCATGCAAACCCTTCCCTCTATCGGCCATCTCATCGACGGACAACTGGTGAACGGCGGCAGCCGCTCTCAGGACGTATTCAACCCCGCCACCGGCAAGGCCGAGAAACGCCTGCAACTGGCCGACCGGGCCACGGTAGAACAGGCCATCGCCAGCGCCCAGGCGGCCTACCCGGCGTGGCGCGCCACGCCGGTGCTCAAGCGCGCGCGCGTCATGAGCAAACTCAAGGTCTTGCTGGAAGAAAACGCTGACCAGATCTGCGCCCTGCTCACGGCCGAACACGGCAAGGTGGTGGGTGATGCGTTGGGTGAATTGCAGCGTGGCATCGAGAACGTTGAATACGCCAGCTATGCGCCCGAACTGCTCAAGGGCGAGCACAGCCGAAACGTCGGCCCCACCATCGACTCGTGGAGCGAGTTCCAGCCGCTGGGTGTGACCGCCGGCATCACGCCCTTTAATTTTCCCGTGATGGTGCCGCTGTGGATGTGGCCGATGGCCGTGGCCTGCGGCAACACCTTTGTGCTGAAACCCTCCGAGCGCGATCCCAGCAGCGCCATGCTGGTGGCCGAGTTGGCCCTGCAGGCCGGTTTGCCGCCAGGCGTGCTCAACGTCGTCAACGGCGACAAGGAAGCGGTAGACACCTTGTTGACCGACAAGCGCGTGCAAGCCATCAGCTTTGTCGGCTCCACGCCGATTGCCGAACACATCTACGCTACCGGCTGCGCCCACGGCAAACGCGTGCAAGCCCTGGGCGGGGCGAAGAACCATGCCGTGGTGATGCCCGACGCCGACATCGCCAACGCCGTCAGCGCCCTGATGGGCGCCGCCTACGGCTCCTGCGGCGAGCGCTGCATGGCCATCCCGCTGGTGGTGGCGGTCGGCGACGCCACCGCCGATGCCGTAGTGGCCGGCTTGACAGTGGAGATCGCCAAGATGAAGGTCGGCCCCGGCGTGGACGCTGGCAACGACATGGGCCCGCTGGTGACCAAGCCGCACTTTGAGAAGGTCAAGGGCTATGTCGACCAGGGTGTGGCCGAGGGTGCCACGCTGGTGGTGGATGGCCGTGGCGTCAAGGTGCCCGGTCATGAGGACGGTTACTTCCTGGGTGCCTGCCTGTTTGACCACGTCAAGCCCGGCATGACGATCTACCAGGAAGAGATCTTTGGCCCGGTGCTGGGTATCGTGCGGGTCAAGAGCCTGCAGGAAGCCATGGACCTGATCAATGCACACGAATACGGCAATGGCACCTGCATCTTCACCCGCGATGGCGAGGCGGCGCGCTATTTCACCGACCACATCCTGGTCGGCATGGTGGGTGTGAATGTGCCGCTGCCCGTGCCGGTGGCCTACCACTCGTTTGGCGGCTGGAAGCGCTCGCTGTTTGGCGACCTGAGCGCCTATGGCCCGGATGCCGTGCGCTTTTACACCAAGCGCAAGACCATCACGCAGCGCTGGCCATCGGCCGGGGTGCGCGAAGGCGCGGTGTTCAGCTTTCCGAGCAGCCGCTGAGCAGCCAACATCCGACGATCAGTTGGGGACAGAGCTGGCCCCGCTGCGCGTGGCTGCGGTCTGTCCCGCAATGTTATTAGTTTCGCGAATGAAGTTGCAAAGAGATTGATTTCCCTTTTCATGCAGCCTGAGTTGCAAGACACTGCGTCCTCCTACTACAACGAAACCGGAGACCAGCATGAAAGTCGGACTACCCAAGGAAATCAAGAACCACGAATACCGTGTTGGCCTGACGCCGGCAAGTGTGCGGGAGTTGACGGCGCACGGCCATCAAGTGCTGGTGCAGACTGGCGCGGGCACGGGCGTCGGGTTGAGCGATGCGCTCTACCTGGCGGCGGGGGCCACGCTGGTCGCCGACGCGCAGCAAGTGTTCGCCCAAGCCGACATGATTGTCAAGGTCAAGGAACCGCAGCCGCAGGAATGCGCCATGTTGCGCGAAGGGCAGGTTCTGTACACCTACCTGCACCTGGCGCCTGACCCAGCACAGACCGCCGCCCTGGTCAAATCCGGCGCCATTTGCATCGCCTACGAGACCATCACCGGCCCGGGTGGCGGTTTGCCACTGTTGGCCCCCATGAGTGAGGTGGCCGGTCGCATGGCGGTGCAGGCCGGCGCGGCGCACCTGGAGAAATCGAAGGGCGGCATGGGCGTGCTGCTCGGAGGTGTACCCGGCGTGCCCGCTGCCCACGTGGCGATCATTGGCGCTGGCGTGGTCGGCACACACGCCTTGCAAATGGCCGTTGGCATGGGCGCGCGTGTGACGGTGCTGGACAAGAACGTGGACCGCCTGCGCCAGCTCGACTTGGTGTTTGGCAACCGCATCAGTACGGTCTACTCCAATGCACAGAGCGTGGAAGACGCCGTGCTGGATGCCGAACTGGTGATTGGCGGCGTGTTGATCCCAGGCGCGGCGGCACCCAAACTGGTGACGCGCAACATGATCGCCAGCATGAAGAAGGGGGCCGTCGTCGTCGATGTGGCGATCGACCAGGGCGGCTGTTTCGAGACCTCGCACGCCACCACCCACGCCGAGCCCACCTACCTGGTGGACGGTGTGGTGCACTACTGCGTGGCCAACATGCCGGGCGCGGTGGCCCGCACTTCAACCTTCGCTCTGAACAACGCCACCATTGCCCACGCCGTGGCGCTGGCGGACAAAGGCTGGAAGCGGGCCCTCAGGGACAACGCCCACCTGAGGAACGGTCTGAATGTGGCCGGCGGCAAGGTCACCTACGAAGCCGTGGCACGCGACCTCGGCTACGCCTACGTCAACGCCGACACATTGTTAACCTGAGACCTTGCGGGACAGACCGCAGTTACGCGAAGCGAACAAGCTCTGTCCTCAACTGATCGTCGGATGTCGGCTGTCCACCTTGCGGGACAGACCGGAGCGTAGCGACGCTCTGTCCCCAACTGATCAGGTCGGCCCGGTGCCTGCGGCTCAGTTGGCTTTGTCCCTCTGCAGCAACTGCGCCACATGGGTGGAGGGAATGGCGTACGAGATGCCGGAAGGATGCGTCAAGGCTGACTCCTTGGTTCCCTTGATGAAGACCATGTTGATCACCCCCAGCACCTCGCCCGTCTCGGGATCGAACAAGGGGCCGCCGCTGTTGCCGGGGTAGGCGGTTGCGTCAAGTTGAAAGATGTTGAAGGTGCCCGCGCGCAATCCGCGGATCGCCTTGGCATTGAGCTGCTGGGCGGTGGGCGTTGGCAAGGCCGCCGCAGTGATGGAAGAGACCAGTCCGCGGTGGGTGACCGGCGAGAACCCCAAGGCACCACCAATTGGAAAACCCATGAAAGCGATGGATTGGCCTTCGCGCACCGTGCTGGAGTCCCGCAGGGCCAACGCGGGGACCGAGGGCCCTTCAAACCGCAACAGCGCCAGATCATGCTCCCGGTCAACGGCCACCACCTGCGCTGGGCGCATCTGCAGCTCATTGGGCGCCACCCTGACCTGCAAGACCATGGCGGAGTCGCTGAAGTCCTCGCTTGGATCGGGCAGCACGTGCGCGTTGGTCACGGCAAGGTTGCCACCGCCCACCACGAATCCGGTACCTCGCAGCCGAAAGCGCGGGCTGTTGCTGGCTTTGTAGGACCCGACGATGACCACGGACGGTTTCACCTTGTCGATCGCGGCCGGCAAGTCGGCCTGCACGGTCAGCGGCAGCGCCAGCCCCAGGCCAAGCCAGACCAGCAGCTTGCCCCGCCAGGCGCTCGACGTGGCCGAGGCCGCCGACGACACCGGATCGGCGTTGGCATCCAACGGGCGCGTTGATTGAGAATTCATCGGACTCCCACTTGAACTCAAGACTGTCGGTCATCTTACCCGCGAAGGCCGCAGCGCGCGCCACTCACGGGGGCTGTCACATCGGCGTTGTGCCTTGGCGCAGCACGACATTGACGGTAACATGCACAGCCACTCGCCCTTGATTTGACCTTGAACACCGCCATGAACCAGCCCCGGTCTGTCCCAGCACGCCCCCGGCACCATGGCGCGCCATGGTGCCGGTTAGCGCTGGCGCTTGCGGTCACCCTCGCCCATCCCGTGGTCGACGCCGCGGACGGGCGGGCCGCGAAGTACTACGAGGATGCCTTGATCCGGTACGAGAAAAAGGACATCCCCGGCACCATCATTCAGCTCAAGAACGCGTTGCAGGTTGACAAGACCATGCTGCCGGTTCAAGTGCTGTTGGGCAAGGCGCTGCTGCAGAACGGGGAAGTCGCCACGGCCGAAGTGGCCCTCATGGCCGCCATCGACCTCGGAGTCAACCGCGCCGAAGTCGTCGTGCCGCTCGCCCAGACCTTGATCGCACAAGGAAAGCAGAGGCAGCTTCTTGAGCTGGCGGTGTTGAACCCCGCCAACCTCCCGGCCGCTTTGCAGGTTCAGCTGCAGCTACTTCGCTCGGTGGCGCTGACGGACCTTGGCGATTTGCGTGGTGCGATGCGAGCCATCGAGGAGGCCCGGGTCCTTGACACCCAATCCGCCGACACCTGGCTGGCGGAGGTGCCGGTACGGATCAGGGGCCGCCAGTTCAAGGAAGCGACCGAGGCCGTGGAGCGCGCACTGGCTATTCGACCCAACTCGGCCGAGGCGTGGTACCAGAAGGGCGCGGTGCTGCATGTGCTGGGTCAATCGCGTTCCGCGCTGGCGGCTTACGAGCACACGCTCAAGATCGACACCGCAAACACCGAGGCCCGGTTGGCCCGGGCCGGCTTGCTCATCGATCTGCTGCGCACCGGTGATGCCGCCAGGGAATTGGCCGAACTCGCAACTCGAACCCCCGGCGAGCCCAGGGCCGCCTACCTGCGAGCACTGCTGGCGGAGCACAACAAGGACACCCCGGCGGTCCGGGAAGCACTCAAGCAGGTCACCGCGCTGATCGACCCGGTGCCGATGGAGTACATCCGCTACCGCCCTCAACTGCTGGTGCTCAACGGCCTGTCCCACTACGGGCTCAATGAGTTCGAGAAGGCCCAGAAGTACCTGGAAATCTTCCAGAAGATCCAGACCAACAGCGCAGCCTCCAAGTTGCTGGCCCGCATCTACATGGGTCAGAACGACTTGGTGCGCGCGGTCGAGGTGCTCGAAGCGTACCTTCGGGCCCAACCGGGGGACAGCCAAGCCCTTACCATGCTCGCTTCAGCACAGATGTCACAGGGGCGCCACGCCAAGGCGGCCTCGCTGATGACCGAGGCCCTGCAGTCCAGGGATGCCCCGGAGTTCCATACGACATTGGGTCTGAGTCTGGTTGGCTCCGGGCAGGCTGGCAGCGGCATCAAGGAACTCGAAGCCGCGCTCAAGCGCGAGCCCCGGCAAGTCTCGGCGGCGGTGCCCCTGATCAGCCTGTACCTGCGTAGCGGCCAAGCACCCAAGGCTGTCGCCATCGCCGAGGCGCTGGTCAAACAGCAGCCGTCCAACCCGAGCTTCCTGAACTTGCTGGGACTGGCACAGGTGCAGACCGGTCAACAGACCGCAGCCAGGACTGCGTTTGAGCAGGCACTGCGACTCGACGACGGGCTGGTAACGGCCAAGCTCAATCTCGCCAGAATGGAGCTGCGCGCCAAGTCCTACGACGCCGCGTCGGCCAGGCTGGCGGCGATCCTCAAGACTGACGACAAGAACACGGAAGCGATGTTCGAAACCGCCGTGCTGGCCGAGCGGCGCGGGCAACTTGGCGAAGCGCAGCGCTGGCTGGAAAAGGCCAACGACCTGGCCGGCCCTCGCGAACTGCGGTGGGGTCTGGCCCTGACCGAATTCCATTTGCGCAACCATCAGGCCGCACCCGCTTTGACGGTTGCCAAGGACCTGGTGATCAAGAATCCGCAAGACCTGCTGGTCCTGTTCGCCCTGGCTCGCGCCTTCCTGGCCAACGGCGATAACGCTGGCGCCAAGAGCAGCTTGATAACGGCCACGCGCGTGGCGGACTACAACCCCACTCTGCAAGTACAAATTGCCACACTGCAACTGGCGGCGCAAAACGTCAATGGCGCGGCCTACAGCCTTGAGAAAGCGCTTGCCACCCGTCCGGATTTCTTGCCGGCGCTGGCCCTTATGACCGAGGTTGAGTTGCGGCAGAGTGACTTCGCCAAGGCAGAAAGACGTGCCATGTCGATTACCGCAAAACATCCGAAGCGCGCCATTGGGCACAGCCTGCAGGGAGATATCGCTGTTGCGCGTGGCCAGACCCGCGTAGCACTCGACGCGTATCGGCGGGCCCATCAGTTGGAACCCTCAACGGAGTCCTTGCTGCGGCTGTTTCGCATTCTGGCAAGCCAGGACGGTGGCAGACCGGCACAACAACTGGCCGAGCAGTGGATCAAGTCCCATCCCCGCGATGCAAGCACGCAAAGGGCGCTGGCTGACGCCTATGCCCGCGGCGGCAATTTCTCGGCGGCGCGTTTGGCCTACGAGGCCCTGCTCCAGAGCGCACCGGACGACGCCGTCGTGCTGAATAACCTTGCCAACGTGCTGCTGCGCCTAAAAGACCCCGGCGCCATCAAAGTGGCCGAACAGGCGGTAGCCAAGAGCCCCGGCAATGCCAACGCGGTGGACACTTTGGGGTGGGCGCTGTTTCAGAACGGGCAGACCGACCGCTCGCTGCCGATCCTTCGTGATGCCCGGCTACGCGACCCTGCCAACCCGGAGATTCGTTACCATCTCGCGGTCGTCCTGGCGCAGACCGGACGCAAGACGGAAGCCCGGGACGAACTTGAGGTCGCGTTGAAAGGTGGAGCGGCCTTTGAGGGTGCCGCCGACGCAGCCGCGCTGCTGAAATCCCTGCAGTGAAGAGCGCCTTCAGCCGATCTGTCGGGTTTGTTTACAATTGGCATCGTCGATCCCTACCAAACGATTGCAACCAATTGATCCATAATGGGAAAACCATCTGGCATGAATCTCGCTTCAGTCCACTAACCACCATGCCAAATGGCCTATTCAGGCGGTTCGGCAGGGTAAGTTTGAGGATCATCATCATGAGAACCGTCAGTTTTGCCGCTTTCGCCCGCTTACTTGCGGGCGCGACGTTGATCGCGATGGGTTCCAGTACGTACGCGGCGTCGACCTGGAACCTCGGTGGCTGCGCGACCGCGACCGCCATTGGTCCTTATTCGAGTGCCAACACCGGCTGTACGGGCTCGCTCGCCGGCAATACCGCGCACGCTTACGCCTGGGCGACAACAGGCTCGGGTTCAACCTTTGCGGCTGCCACCCTGGAAACATCCGGCGCTGGCAGCGGCTTTCGCGTGAAGGCCGCGGGGGAAAGCACCGACTCACCGCAGCATGCGATGGACAACTCCGGCGCCACTAAATTGATTGCGTTTCACTTTGACATCGCCGTCGCACTCGATAAGATCATCCTTGGCTGGACCCAGAACGACGCCGACATCACCGTGATGGCCTATCTCGGCGCGGGGGCGCCCAGTGGCTTCATTCAGGGCAAAACTGTATCCAACCTGACCACTGGTGGGGTTGCTTCGGGTTGGGCTCTGATCGAGAACTCGGGCGACGTGGATGCCGGTTCTGGCGACACCGGAGGGACTCCCGCCAGCAGTACGGACATCACCCGCACGGTGAACGGTGGCAATGTTGTTTCGAGTTGGTGGTTGATCAGCGCCTACAACGTCGGTTATGGTGGCGGGACGCTGGACAATTTGTCCGATTTTGTGAAAATCCTGTCAATATCCAGCAAGGACGTCAGCAAGGTCGCCGAGCCGGGTTCACTGATCTTGCTGAGTGCTGGATTGCTGGGCCTGGTGGTTGTTCGCCGTCGTCGTACGTAGTTAATCGGGCCCCCAATAGAAGCGGCACTGCGAGGTAATGTGTATGCAAGTTGAAAACTCAAAGAAGACCGGTCAGAGTGGGGCGGAGCCACTGTCAAGCACTGCGTTGGCGCGTCGGCACCTGCTGCTCAAAGGCGTTGGCAAAGGCACCTTGCTGGCCGCCGCTGCCGTGCCGATTCAAACGCTCGCTGGCACCGGCATGCTGACCGGTGGCGGCAAGAACGGGGAACCAGCGGTCCGGTGCTCGGTGTCGGGCATGCAATCGGGCATCCACTCAGCGGCACCGTCAGCAGGAACCTGCGGCGGCTATAGCCCCGGCTGGTGGAAACAAGTAAAAACCGACGGCACGCCCAAGAATTGGCCCCTATCCGTCAATCCCAATGCGTCCATCACCACGGTGTGCAGTCGCTCGACTTTGCAGTTAGGCGGCAGTCCTGCCACGCTGTGGCAGGTGATGTCCAGCTTCTCCAGCAGCGACGAGTTCCATTGGGTATGCGCCTGGCTCAATGCCACTGTCAATGCCTTCAATTTCCCCTATAGCCCAGCCCAGGTGATTGCCCTGTACCAGGATCCCACCAAGTACGCTGCCGCTTTGGCGTTCTTCAAGACCTACATGGAGATCCACGGCACCTAAAACGGGTGCCTGTGGATCCAAGGGCTCAAATCGCCATCTTATGAGCCATACCAGGAAGCTGCCCTGTTGACGTGGCGATTGAATCCTGCCAGTGACCTGCATTGGCGCTGCTGGGACAACGAGTGGGTGCTGTTCGACCAAGGGTCTGGGCAAACCCACTTGATCAACCCGATTTCGGCGGGCACTTTGATGCAGTTTGGGGCGCAGTCCTTGTCGTTCCAGCAACTGTTGGATAAAGTGGCTACCGACATGTCACTCACTACCGGCCCAGAGCTCGCCAGCGCCGTCTCCCAGGCCGTCGAACAACTCGTCGGATTGGGGTTGCTTGAGTCCGCGCCAGCATGACGCTGTCGGAGCTGGCTGAGGCAGACCTCCGTGCCCGCCTGCGCGGTGTCGGCTTGCGGCTGAGTTGCGGCCCGTTCAACTTCCGAATCTTGTCGCCGGTCGATGCCATCGCGGATGGTCTGCGTTTGCTCTATGCGGATTACCGCCTTCCCACTGACGCCGCGTTCATCGACTTCACGGTGACCATCGAACGCAGCACAGGGATTCGTCGCTTCTGGCACCCTCAAGTCAAGTTTGCCTACGATGGAACCTATCCGTTCGTCCCGATGCAAGCGGACCACGCCTTTCCCTTGCTGGAATGGGCCATGAACTGGTGCATTTCCAGCCACGCTGATCACTACCTGATGCTGCATGCTGCCGTGCTTGAGCGCGACGGCTTCGCCGTCGTCATGCCGGCTCCGCCGGGATCTGGCAAAAGTACTTTATGCGCGGGTCTGGCCAGCCGGGGCTGGCGACTGCTGTCCGACGAGTTGGCTCTGCACTCGCTCACCGATGGCTTGCTCACCCCATTGGCTCGGCCGATCAGCCTCAAGAACGAGTCGCTCGACGTCATTCGAGCGTTCTACCCTGGCGTCGTTCTAAACCAGGTGACCCATCACACCTCAAAGGGCTCGGTCAGTCACATGTTGGTGCCAAGCGAGCACCTGGCGCGGGTTGGCGAGCGAGCTCGCCCAAGATGGGTGGTCTTCCCGAAGTACGTACCACGGGCCAGCGCCCAATTGAGTAGTCGCTCCAAAGCACAGAGCCTGCTCGCCCTGGGTGCCAACTCATTCAACTACAGCGTGCTGGGCTTGACCGGATTCGAAGCACTGTCGGCCTTGGTCTCGAACTGCGACTGCTATGACTTTCAATACAGCCAACTGGAGCAAGCCGTCGCCACGTTTGATGCCTTGGCGCAAAAGGCGCGCGCATGACGGCCGATCTCATCTCAACCGTGTGGGACCAGCGCAACCAGTGCCCAGACTTAGCCATGACCGATTGGGAGTTACTGTTAGGCCAGGCGCGGCGGACCGGGTTACTCGCCAGACTGGCGCAGCAGGGCCTGGACTGCGGCTGGCTTGACCAAGTTCCGACCGGACCCCGGCAGTACTTGCAGGGAGCCTTGCGACTGGTCGAACGCCAAAAGCTGGCGGTGCAATGGGAGGTCAACTGCATCCGCCGGGCATTGAGCGGACTCCATGCATCGGTAGTCTTGCTCAAGGGCGCCGCCTACGTCATGGCCGACCTTCCACCGGCGCGCTCACGCCTGTTCTCGGACATCGACATCATGGTTGCGCGCGACCGGCTCACCGAGGTTGAAGCTGCCTTGTTCGCCGCTGGCTGGATCAGTGCCGAGCGTGACGCCTACAACCAGCGCTACTACCGCACCTGGATGCACGAGATCCCACCCTTGAAGCATGTGCAGCGCAACACAGTCCTCGACCTTCATCACACGATCAGTCCGCCGACCTCGCGCTTCAAGGTCAACAGCACGTCTTTGTTTGATCAAATTCGGCCGATCGAAAACGGCTCTGGCCTCTTCACATTGAGCCCCACGGACATGGTGCTGCACAGCGCCGTGCATCTCTTTCAGGAGGGTGAGTTTGGACACGGCTTGCGTGACCTGCTCGATCTTGACGACCTGATCAAACATTTCGCAAGCCAGGATGGTACGTTCTGGATCGCCTTGCTGGCGCGCGCGCAGGAGCTCGGGCTGGGCATTCCCCTCTCGCACACCCTGGTCCATCTCCAGCGCCTGTTTGGAACCGCTCCACCTGCCGAGTTGCAGGCCGCTTTCGCGGCCGTTCGTCCCGGCTGGACCACGCGCAAGGCCATGTCAGTGCTGCTCGGCGCGGCACTGCGACCCCAACACCCAAGCTGCGACACCCGTTTCAGCGGCATTGCCCGCTGGATGTTGTACGTGCGTTCCCACTACATCCGGATGCCCGCTCACCTGATCATTCCGCACCTGCTGCGCAAGGCCTATATGCGGCAATTCCCCGAGAAGACCCCACGCGCGCCGTGAGCCCTTCAAAGACGCTCAGGCGGCAACCCGGACCGGTTCACAACTGCTTGATCAGTTCGGTAACCTCCGCGTGCTGTGGAAACTTGTCCCCCAGTTTGGTGAGTTCGTCGAGTTCCTTGCGGGCGAGGTCTTTCTTGCCACCGGTCAGGTGAATTCTCGCCAGATTCAATCGGTACTCGCCATTGCGCGGCTGCATGGCGACCACCTTGGTCTGCAACTCAAGCGCGCGACCGTAGTCGCCCTGGGCTGAGAGCAACATCGCCCAGGTATCCATCAGCGCAGGCTGATTGGGCGCAAGACTATTGGCCTTTTCGGCAAGGGCCATCGCACCGCTCTTGCCAATCTTGCTGGTTGTCCACGCCAGGTTGTTGAGCGCCACTGCGTTGTCGGGTTGCAACGCAATCACTGCAGCGTAACTTCTTTCAGCCGCGACGAAATCCTTCCTGCCCATTGCCTCATCGCCCAAATAGAACATGAACATGGCGTCTTTGGGATGGTCCTTCTGCCAGGCAGCAGAGAACTTGTCGGCATCTTGCGCCTTGCCCGACACCTTTAGCACCGTATGGAGCTTGATCGCCAGCTCAGTGCTGACGGCCAGCTTCAACCCCGCGCGATACGCTGACGCGGCAGCATCCCAGTTCTTGCGTGCGGCGTTGACATCACCTTCAAGGGCGTAGCCCGCCGCAGCCTTGGGATTCTGCGTCTGGATGTCTCGCACCATCTTCAAGGCGGCGTCATACCGTTTGGCGCCGACATCGATCATGATCAACGCGCGCTGCACCTCAAATGCTTTGGGCTGAATTTGCAGCGCCTTGCGCAGGGTGATCGCGGCGGCATCCTTGTCCCCCGCGGCCATCTGCACGCCCGCCAACCGAACCAGAGGCTCCACCGATTGCGGCCGCATGGCAACCAGCTTGTTGAAAGTGCTGGTCGCCTGATTCAAGTCACCGGATTGCTGTTGCGCCCGTCCCAACCCACCCAGCAGTTCGGCGTTGTCGGGCAAAGCCGCCACGGCACTCTGCGCTGCAGACAAGGCCTGCTTGGCGTCGTTGCTGCGCAGCAAAAAGTCAATCAGCATCTGCCTCGGCGCGGCCTCGTTTGGATTGGCGGCGACTGCTTTGCCAATCAGTTCCACCACCTCGTCCTTGCCGCCGCCTGAGCGTGCGCGCAACTCGGCCAAAGCCAACAGCGCTTGAGTGTGCTTGGGGTCGCGGAGCAACACCGCTTCGAATCGTTTCTTCGCGTCCTCCGGCTTCTTTTCAGCCAGATCCAGCGAGGCCAAACCGATCATCGCCGCAAAATAAGCCGGATCAATCGACAGGGCCCGCTCAAAGCTCTTGCGTGCCCCGGCCGCATCCCGCTTGGCCAGGAGGGTACGACCCCTGAGGTTCGCCGCAAGAGGCTTGTCGGGCTGCTTCTTTTCCAGGGCATCGATGGCCTTCAAGGCCTTGTCGTAGTCCTTTCTGCCAAGGTGCGCGCTGATCAGCGCCATGTCGGCAGTGGTTCCCGCATCGGACGCAGCGATGTCTTGCAGTTCCCCCATCGCGGAGTCGACTTGGCCATCCCTGAAGTGCGCCAACGCCAGGGCCGTTCGTTTCTTGGGATCCTTGGGATCGAGGCGGGCCGCCTTCGCAAAGTACTCTTCGGCCTTCTTGGCGTCACCGTTCTGGAGGTAGACCTGCCCGGCAATGGGAAGCAGGGCCGGATCCACCGCTGACTTGGCCAGCATCGGCTGGAGCGCGGACAGTGCCTTGTCCGCGTGCCCGGAGCGCAAGTGGGTCATGATCAACAGGCGCTGGGCCAACGCCAACTCCGGGGCCAACTGCAGAGCCTTGCTGAGGTAGGCCTCAGCCTGCACCAATGAATTGCTTTGGAACTCGATGGCCCCGGCCAGTTGCAGCGCATTGGGGTTGTCGCCCGCCACTTTGAGCAACTGCTGCGCGACCTCTTTGGCGGTCTTGAAGTCTCCCTTCTGGAAGGCCATCTGGGCCTCGATGAACTTCGTCTGGGGATGGTTGGGCGCCAGTTTCTTCAGTTGTTCGTACGGGGCCTGGGCATCCGTCAACTTGCCCTGCTGCAAAAGAATCGTCAGCGCGCCGACGTGACCGGCAAGGAACTCCGGTTTGGCTTCGGTGGCCTTGCGATAGGCGAGCAATGCCTCGTCAGGCTGGTTCTTGCTGTACAAGTGAACGTCACCCTTGAGTTTCCAGGCCTCGACATTCTTGGGATCCTTGGCAATGGCTTCGTCCGCGCCAGCGAGCGCGCCGTCAAAATCCCGCTGCACGGCCTTGTTGCGCGCCCGCACCACTAGCGCCGGGGCATACCCGGGCTGGGCCTCCAGCGCGGCCGACACGGCGGTCGCGAAAGCCCCCGTATTGCCTTGCGCACTATAGGCGCTAGCCAGGGACGTCTGAAAATCGGCCTTCGCCACCGGGTCAGTGAGATCGATCTTGCCGAGCTCGTCGATCAACTTCTTGAACTGGCCCTGTCCCGCCATGGCTTGCGCCAAGCGTGGCACCACCAGGTCTTGCGGGTATCGCAGCGCCAGGGCCTTGCGCAACTCGACTTCCGCCGCCACACGGTCGCCGCCGTCAAGCAGCGCCTTGCCCAGCAGGTACCTTGCTTCAGGGGAGTCCGGGTCTTTCTGCAGCGCATTCTTGATCTGAATGACGGCCGACTTGGTGTCGTTCTTGGCCAGGTATTCCTTGGCGGAACCCAGCATCTTGTCAGCGCTGTCGCCACCACAGGCCGTGATCAGCAGGGTCACCAACAACGCCGGCAGGGCGACCCGCATATTCATTCTGGACGTACTCATTTCGACCTCAGGTAAAACATGGTGGACAGTTCTGGTGCTACTTCAGGCCCAAGCGATGCATCAGGTCGTACAGAGTGGGGCGACTCACACCAAGCAGTTCCGCCGCCTTGACGATGTTGCCATCAACCCGACCCAGCGCCGCGATTATGGTCTTCTTCTCGGCGGCGTCACGCGCCGCGCGCAGGTCCAACGACTCCTCGGCGGCCGAGGCATCGGCTGGCGCCAGGCCGATATCGTCACCCGTAATGACATTGCCGTCGGCCATGATGGTGGCCCGCTTGACGCAGTTTTCCAACTCCCGGATATTGCCCGGCCAAGCGTGCGCCTCGACGGCGCGCACGGCGCCCTCACTCAATATCATGGACGATCGATTTTGTTCCTGGGAAAACCGCTTCACGAAGGCGTGCGCCAACAGCGCGGCGTCACCGATTCGGGAACGCAAGGGCGGGATATTGATAACAATCTCAGCCAGCCGGTAGTACAGATCCTCTCGAAAACGACCTTCCTTGCTCAGGGCCTTGAGGTCCTGATGCGTGGCGCAGACGATGCGAACATCGACCGGTATCTCATGGCGCCCGCCAACCCGCTCGATGGTGCGCTCTTGCAGAAAGCGCAACAACTTCGCTTGCAGAGAAACCGGTAAATCACCAATTTCGTCCAGCATCAGGGTCCCGCCACTGGCCAGCTCAATCTTGCCCAAAGTGGTCTTGGCGGCGCCGGTGAAAGCACCCTTTTCATACCCAAAGAGCTCGCTTTCCAGCAGATTTTCGGGAATGGCGGCGCAGTTGATGGCGACGAACTTCTCCGTGCGCCGCCCGGACGACTGGTGCAGGCCGCGCGCCAGCACCTCCTTGCCGGTGCCGCTCTCGCCGAGCAGCATCACCGTGGCATTGCTGCTGGCGACTTTCTCGATGGTTCGACAGATCCGCATCATCTCCGGGTCGCGACTGATCAAGCCCTTGAGCGCATCGGGTTGTTGCAGCTCACGAAGGCGGCGGTTCTCGCGCTGCAGTTCCACCAATCTGAACGCCCTGTCAATCGTCAGGCTCAGCAACTCGGGTTCGAACGGTTTGGCAAAGAAGTCATACGCGCCCAGTGCGACCGCCCGCAAGGCGTTGGCCTGGTCGTTCTGCCCGGTCAGCACAATCACTTTGGTATCCGGATCAATCGCCAGAATCTGCTCCAGCAACTTGAAGCCCTCCGACACGGAGTCCGGATCGGGCGGCAGCCCCAAGTCCATGGTCACCACCGCAGGCACATGCCGGCGCAACTGCACCAGTGCGCTCTCACGGTCGGAGGCTGTTGCCGACTCGAACTTGTCCAGCGACCACTTGATCTGCTTTTGCAGCGCCGGATCATCTTCGACGATCAGCAGGCAACGATTCTTCTCAGTGTTCATGATGCTTTTTTCAGATGAATGTCCGACGCCTTCTGGATCTCCAATAGTGGCAACAGGATGGTGACGACGGTGCCGCGATCAACCACGCTGTCAACTTCAATTTTTCCGCCAAGCTCCTGCACATATTGAAAACTCTCGAAGGCACCGATGCCCATTCCCGTGGACTTGGTACTCTGAAACGGTTTGAACAGTTGATTTCTGACAAAGTCTTGTGACATGCCGTGCCCGGTGTCCCCGATCTCGATACGGGCCTGCCCGCTGGCGCGTATCAGCTTGAGCCAGACGCGGCCCGACGGGTCGGTCGCATCCATCGCATTCTGCACGACATGGCCCAGAACGCGCTCCAGCCGTTCCTCAAGCCCACGCGTGAAGACCTGGTCCTGGAACTCCAGTTCAAGCGTTCGACCACGCAAGGCGGCGCTGGCCGCCAGACGCCGACTGATCTCCATCAAGTCAACACCCGCGGTCGAGCCAGAAGCGCTCGCACCTTCACGCAACTGGGACATCAGTTGGCGCATGCGGTCGAGCGAATTCTCGACGGTCATCAACATGTCCTGCTGAAACTCGGGGTTGTCGTGCAGGCGTTTGGCGTTCTTCATCATCAACGACAGTTGCGTGACGATGTTCTTCAAGTCATGGACCACGAAGGCCGACATCCGGTTGAAGGCATCGAACTTGCGCGCGTCCAGCAAGGCCTCGGTTGCCTGCATCTGGGCCAGGAAACTGGCGGCCTGCCGACCCGCTGTCTTGAGCAGATCATTGACCTCCCAGTTCACGTCCATGCGCGTGCGGGCGCTGGCCAGCACGACAAACCCAATCAAGTCCTCGCCAACGGAAAGCGGCACAACCAGCCAGGCCTGCTTCAGATCGCGCAACCAGGCCGGCAGGACCATGTGGCCGTATCGCCTGGGAAAGGAGCGGTACTCCTCCAGATTGACGACCCATCCGCTGGTCGACATGAACTGGCAGAACGCGCTGACGGCGTCTTCCTTGGCCGTGATCTCGGCCATGTTCCAGAACGCGACCTGACTGAAGGCGCCCTCCCCCTTGTTCCTGAGCCAGAGTCCCCCTGCCGGGCTCTCCAGCATGTCGGCCAGGCCACGAATCACCTGGGGGCCCATCTCCTGCGGTGACTTCTGGTCCGACAAGGTCCTGGTGAACTTCAGCCACTCTTCGCGGTAGTCGTACCGGTAGCGAAAGAAATGCTTGCCCAGCAGCACGCGCAACTTGGCGCGCACGGTAGCCGACAAGACCAGGACCACCAGAACCACCAAGGCCGCGAAGATCAAGCCTACCTGCAGCGCCGGCCCCCACTCGCCGCCAAAATAGCGGACGTAATAGCCCACTGCGGAAATGAACAGCAAATACAGCCCGGCAATCAACAGAGTAGCCGAATGAAATGCGGCGCGCCGCGACACCCGCACCTTGGAGGTCCAGTTGCTGCTGCGACTCGATGACAGCAGCAACAGGGGCAGAACCAGCGCGTGCACGGCGCCACGGATACTCAACACATTGCGGTCCAGGCTATTGAACAGAACTGCCTGCGAGAACAAATACAGATCAAACAGGAAGACTCCGGCCAGGCCCAAACACAAGGGTTTGACATTCCAGCGCAAATCCTCGGCCACGTTGCGAAACAGTTGCTCCAGCAAGACCAGAGCGAGCACCGGCATCGCCATGGCACTGAGCAATAGCAGCCGACCGGGGTCGCCCAACACGGTACCGCCCGTGACCATCAGACCCAATGCCAGCAGACCGAACAGGACCAAACCAACAGCGACGGGTCTCAGCCAGGCGATCCCCGCGGGAAGCCGGGACGACCCCGGTGCACGAAGGAGATTGAGCAACAGCGCGAACCACGCGGCGTAGCGCAATTGATCGAACAGACTGCTGAAAACTTGAAGGTAGGGCTCGCCTGTCAGCAAAAAGCCCAACAACAGGCAGCCCCACAGGGCACTGCAGAGCACCGCCACCAGCATGGCGGTCTTGAGACTGTCGCGCGGAGCCCGGAGGTAGCCGATCTGTAAGAGATGAAGCGCGAAGACGGTGTACGCAACACCGGCCAGACCGTAGCTCCAGGCACTCAGGGCGAGGTTGCTGCTTTGCATGGACGGGGCAATGGGGATCTGCTCACCGAATCGCCCCAATCACTGGGCGCCTTTGGCCGTCAAGACCACGCCGATAGTCTCGAACAGGATGATCAAGTCCAGAAACAGGGAGTGGTTCTTCACATAGTAGAGGTCGTATTGCAGCTTCTCGGCCGAGTCCTCGACCGACGCTCCGTAGTGATAACGCACCTGCGCCCAGCCGGTCACACCGGGCTTGACGCTCTGTCGAACGGCGAAATAGGGGATTTCCTGGGTCAACTTATCGACAAAGTAGGCCCGCTCGGGCCGCGGACCGACCAGGCTCATGTCGCCATTGAGGACGCTGAACAGTTGGGGCAACTCGTCAATTCGCAGCTTGCGGATGATCCGGCCGACCTTGGTCACCCGCTCGTCCTGAGCGCTGGCCCAGCGGGGTTTGCCGTCTTGCTCGGCATCGGCGCGCATGCTGCGAAACTTGACCACATTGAACAGCCGCCCGTTGAGCCCGACCCGCTCCTGCAGGTAGAGCATCGGTCCGCCACCCTCCATCAGCAACAGCAGCGCGGTCACCACCATGATGGGCAGCGCGAGCAGGATCAGGATCGCCGCGCACACGATGTCAAACAGGCGCTTCACGACCGTTCGCACCAAGCCCTGTTGAAAGCCATCGCCAAAGATCAGCCAGCCGGCCGACACGGCGTCGAGCCGGATCTGACCGAGGGTCTTCTCGAAGTGCGTCGCAATATCCACCACTCGCACGCCCTGCAGCTTGCAGTCCAGCAACTCGCGCATGGGCATGCTGCCACCCCGCCGTTCCGACACCGCCACCACGATTTCATCGACCCGTTCTTCGATCACAACGTCGGTCAAGGACTTCTGTGGTGTCAGGGGTCCGAGCCCCGACAGCAAGCCCTTGGCCGAAATCTCCGTCTCGGAGTCCTTCGGACTTGCGAAGTAGCCCACCAGGTCGACGTTGGGGTCGGAGCGTTGCAGGGATTTGCCAACCATCTTGGCGCGCGAACCGGACCCAAAGATCAGGACGCGCTGGCGCATCAGAGACTGCGGCGTGGAGTGGGCGACGTAGACCCGGTGCATCAACACCAAGGCGATCACGGCCACCACCGAGGTGGCCAGGATCGAGCGGATTTCCTGCCCCAGTGGCGCCACGGTGAAGATCAGATAGGCCAGTCCCAAGGTGAAGATCAGGGACATCACTGCGCGGGCGCGCGATTGGCCCAGTGAACGGGTGTGCGCTTGTTGGTAGAAACCCAGCGCCGCATTGATCGCCAGCATGCCCCCCGCCAGCAGCAAGGCCGCCGTCAGCAGATAGGTCTCGGCCAAAGCCCGCTCAGGCGCGCGCCACAGGCTGGAGCCCACCACCACCGCCACCACCAAGCTGAAGTCAAAAAAGATCTGCGACAAGGTCCGGCGATGGAAGTAATGACCAAATATTTTTATCAAGCTCTTGTCCCCGTGTTCCGATACACCCTCTCAACGCCACTGCGTTCAAACCGCAACGACCGCGAGCGCCCTGTCCAAGAACATCCTTAGTCGGCTGAGGACAGAGCGTCGCTTCGCTCCGGTCTGTCCCGCAAGGAATCAAAGGTACGCGGATACCGCAAGCTCGCCCTGCCCGCTAACCACTCTAAACGGAATGTACGTCTGGCGAGTGCGCTGAATCGCAGAAATTGTAGTTGGATTGACCTCGCACCGCCAAAAGCCTCGTAATCGACGACCATGGCACGTCCTCGTCAATGTGTATTTCCCCCGCGCCACAACGCCATGGCGCAGAACATCAGCAAGAACAGCAGGAACGCCACGCGCGGCACGTCCATAATGCTTCCCAGAGCCCCCACCAGCAGCCCGCCCGTCATGCCCGCCGCCAGCGTGGCGCGCAGCAGCGAGCCCGGCCCACTCATGCATGTCGCGCACCAAAGACCCATGAGCAGCGCTGAAACTGTCAGCAGCAAGCCAAGCAGGCCGCGCTCGATCAGCAATTCGAGATAGAGGTTGTCAATGTGCCATGGCAGGAAGTGAACCTCGGCAACCGGAAACCAGCGCGCCAGACTTTGCGAAAAGTCGCCGATGGTCACGGCCGCGGCCGGCATCGCCGCACCCAGGCTGATCTTGGCCAGATCCACCGAAGCGCCCGCCTGCGGCACCGACAGCGTGAGCAAGCCGAGTCTCGGAGCCCACCATGCGCCCGCTGTGAGCGAGGGGCCGACCAGCGTCGAGCTGTGGTGCTGCCATACACCGGGCGTCGAGCCGATTCGCAATTGCCCGCGCTGACAGGCGCCTTCAAACAGCAAATGCCGCTCGCAGAGACGCAGGGCGATCTCAACCTCAGCGTCGGCCCTCAGGTCCAGGCCGACCCGGTATACGCGACCTTGCGTAAGCTCGACCCGTCGGGCCAATCCATACCGACCTGCCAGCGCGGGGTCGGTTGCCGGTCCCTGAAGTCGCGCAAAGGCCGTGACCTGGGTTCACCCCGCTGGCCGCGGTGGCCCGGATTCCCGCAACCATGTCACTGCGCCAGAGAACTCACCGCCAGCGACTTCACGCGCATAGTGCGCGGGCAAACGTCCCAGACCGATGCCAAAGAGCCACTGCGCCGGCGTGGCCAGCACAGAAAGGCCATCGCCCCAATGCGCCAGGCGTTTGGCAAAGTCGCGATCGGCCACACCCATGCGCTCGCCCATGTAGGTACCTGCCATCGACACCGCCGCAACCTCCGTCAACAAGGCAACTGCCAACAGCCCACTGCCAACGACCTTCCAGCCGGGCGACCGAACGCGACCGACCGACGCAGGGTGGCTCGCGCCGCCCAAACGGACCGACCGAAACCAGCGGCTCGCGACCAAGCTGGCCAGACCTGCCGAGGGCACGGCCGCCGCAAGATAGACCCCTCGCGAGAATGTGGTCAGCACGGCGTAGACCGCCAGCACCGCCAACACCGCGACCGCCAACCACACCAGCGGACGACGGGCCGCCACCAGCGCCCACACCAGGAATGGCAGGCTCATCGCCAAAAACGCGTCGATGGCCGCGCCGCCAACGTGCATTTCCCAGAACAAGGCCGTCGTGCGGTAACGACTTGAGAAGTCAAACAAGCCCGGGAAGGCATGGCGCTCCCAAAGCACGGCCAGGCTGACCACTGCCAGACCCGTCAACACGCCCGCTGCGAGCAGCCGCATCGAGCGTTCGGGCTCGCGCTGCATGGCGCCGTGAATCAGCGGCGCCAACAACAGGGCATGGCCGAGGCTCTTGAAGACGCGCACGCTGTTGAGAGGTGCGGTGTGCCCGTCAAACCAATTGAACGCCCAAACGCCGGCGTCGGCCAGACCCCGCCACAGCGCCAGTCCTGCGGACACCCCAAGGCACAGCAGCAGGGCGCCCCAGACCCACACTGAGGCTGCCGGTCGCGCTGATGGCGCGAACGTGACGCCCCGCGCTTCTCGGCCCAGGGCAACAGGGCCGCACCCCAAGACCGCCAGACGCGCATACCCGCCCGCTGCCGCGCCCAGCAGCAGGAGGTCAAACTCCTCGAACATCAACCAACCGGACCAGGGCGAAAAGTTCAGCAGCGGCAGGGCCGCGGGCACCAGCAGCAACCATAGGCGCGGCCAGTAGGCGACTGCCAGACTCCAGACCGCGAAACCGATCAACAGCGTCCAAGGCCAGAGGGGATGATTGCCGGCCAGCCAGACACCCAGGCCCGAACCGGTCAAGGCTAGCCCCGCAGTCAAGACAGTCAGTGCAAACCGTTGACGCATGCCTGGGCGCTCCCCTGACCCGGCTTGGGCTTGGACACCGGCTTAGTCCCGAGGTGCTTGCCACCACCTTCCACCCGGTGATCGACGATCAATCCAGGCCAAAGAACAAAACGGGCTACACCAGCACTTCGAGACACTGCGGGTGCCCCAGGAAGGCTTGCGGGCTGGCGCTGGCACCATAAGCGCCGGACTGAAACACCACCACCAGATCCCCCACGTCGGCGACCGGAAGCAGCATCCGATCGGCCAGCAAATCGAGGGGTGTGCACAACGGTCCCACCACGCTGACGGTTTCACGCTGCGGCGCATCCAGCCGGTTGCCAATCGTCACGGGGTAGTTCTTGCGCACCACCTGACCAAAATTGCCCGATGCGGACAAGTGATGGTGCAGTCCGCCATCGGCAACCAGGAACACCTGGCCACGCGAGACCTTGCGATCAATGATGCGGCACACGTAGACGCCCGCCTCACCGACCAAATAGCGCCCCAGCTCGATCACCAGCGACGCCTGCGGAAGGTCCTGACGCGCCCGCTGCACCAGTTGCGCCAAGTTGTCCCCGATGGGCGTCAAGTCCAGCGCTTGCTCACCCGGGAAGTAAGGAATGCCAAAGCCACCACCCAAGTTGAGAAAGCGCACCGGCGCCGGGGCATGGGTGGTCAGGCGCAATGCGAGTTCATAGGACTTCTGCTGCGCTTCACAAATCGATTCCGGTCGCAGGTTCTGCGACCCGGCAAACAGATGAAAGCCCTCGAACGCGAGGCCGGCCCGACCGATGTCGGCCAGCAGGGCCGGGATCTGCTCAACGTCGACACCAAATTGCTTGGGACCACCGCCCATCTTCATGCCCGAGCCCTTGAGCTCGAAGTCCGGGTTGACCCGCACCGCGACCCGGGCGGGCAGCCCAAGTTCGGTCGAGATCGCCGCCAGCGCCGCGACCTCGCGAAACGACTCGATATTGATGAGCACGCGCGCCGCGACCGCCTGGCGCAACTCGGCGTCACGTTTGCCAGGGCCGGCAAAACTGATTTCGGCGGCCCTGGCGCCAGCGTCCAAGGCCACCTTGAGCTCGCCGGCCGAGGCCACGTCCACGCCATCAACCAGGCCTGCCATCCAGCCCACCACGGCCGGCATCGGGTTCGCCTTCATCGCGTAGTGAAGCTTGACGCCAGCCGGCAATGTGGCCCGAACCTGCGCCACCCGCGCTTGGAGCAGGGCGCGGTCGTAGGCATAGAACGGAGTTTGTCCCACCCGCGCGGCCAACCGACTGAGTGGCTCGCCGCCCACCATCAACTCAGCCCCCTCAATGGGGAATTGCGTCATCGGCGCATGTACGGGCAAAGGGCGTTCGGTCACTGACATGGATGGGAACTCCGGTGTTGAAGGCTGGACGCAGCCCGCCGATCTATTGAGGCTGCCGCGGGGCCCACTGGGTCGACAGCAACTTGCGATCAATCTTGCCGTTGGGGTTGCGTGGCAGCGGCCCCGGCATCACCGCCACGTCGGCGGGCACCATGTAGGCCGGCATGTGGGCGCGGCATTGCGCCAGCAGGGCCTGGACATCCAGCACGGGCTCGGCGCCTTCAGGACCGGGCACGGCGCTTGCCGGCGGCGTGGCAATCACCTGGATCGCCTGCCCGATCACCGGATGCTCGACGCCAAAAGCAACACACTCCCCAACCAAGCCGGTGGCGTACAGGACTTCCTCCACCTCGGTCGGACTGACCCGGTAGCCCGAGGACTTGATCATCTCGTCGCGTCGCCCAACGAAATACAGGAAGCCTTCGTCGTCCTGGCGCACGTTGTCACCCGAGAAGACCGCGTATTCAGGCAATTGCAGGCCGGACTCGCGCCCGGGCGCGTCGGGGGCCAGCAACTTGTAACGCTCGGCGGTCTTGTCGGCGTCGTTCCAGTAGCCCAGGCCCACCAGAGCACCACGGTGCACCAGTTCACCAACCTCTCCCGGCCCACACGGACTGCCATCGTCCCGCAGCACCAGGATCTCGGCATTGGGGATGGCCTTGCCAATCGAATCGGGTCGTCGGTCGACCTCATCGGGCGGCAGGTAAGTGGAGCGAAAGGCTTCGGTCAGGCCATACATCAGGAAGGGCTTGGCGCTGGGCGCCCGCTGACGCAGCAAACCCAGGGTCTCGCGCGGCATGCGTCCGCCGGTGTTGGCAAAATAGCGCAAGTTGCGGTCAATGGCTGCGGGCCAGTCCATTTGCGCCAACTGGATGTACAGCGGCGGCACCGCCGTGAGCCCGGTGACCTGCTCGCGCTCCAGCGCCTTGAGTACATCGCGCGGCATCAGGTAGTTGAGCAGCACCACGCGCGCGCCAGTGTGAAAGGCAGTTGTGAGTTGGCTGAAGCCCGCATCGAAGGACAAGGGTAACGCGGCCAACAGCGTGTCCTGGGCGTGATTGCCCAGATAGGACGCCACACTCTTGGCGCCGGCAACCATATTGCGGTGCGACAGAACCACGCCCTTGGGTCTGCCGGTACTGCCTGAGGTGTACAAAATGGCCGCCATGTCCACGTCGATCACCCGGTGGCCCGCGCATGGTGCGTGCGCCATGAAGTGAGCCCAGTTGCAATGCGCCACGGCCTTGGGCAAAGTCAGCGAGGCTGGCTCCGGCAGGCCGACGCCCGTGGTCACGACGTGCCGCAAGTCCGGACAGTCGGCCAGCACGCCGCCAAGCAGGCCCAGGCGTTCGGGCGAGGTCACCAAGACCCTGACATTGCAGTCCTGCAAAATGAACGCCACCTGCTCGGCCTTGAGCAGCGGGTTGACCGGCACAAACACCGCGCCCGCGGCCGGCGCACCAAAGCTCGCGGCCACCGTCTCAAAGCGTTTGTCGAGGTAGATTGCGACCCGCTCGCCGCGCTGGATTCCAAGCGCCATCAGACCGGCGGCGAACTGCCGCACGCGCGTGTCCAACTCGCCATACGTCAGCGACTCATCACCACTGGTTAGCGCGCGGGCGCCAGGCGTGCATCCGGCAGAGCGTGCGATCAGTTCGGGTAGAAGGACGGATTCAGTCATGGGTGGAAAACCGGTGTGCCAACACGCGCCAGGTGCAACAACCCAGCCGTCGGAAAGTATCGCACAGGCGCCGTCCCGGCATGGTCCGCACAAGCAGGCCAACGCCGCCATGGCCGGTCAGTGGCAAAGCGTGATCGCCTGGTCGGCGCCACAAGAACACCCCCTGATCAGTTGAGGACAGAGCAAAGTTCACTTCGCGTAACTTTGGTCTGTCCCGCAAAACAATAGAATGCACGCTCTGGCCGCTTGCCCACTTTGGAGTGTCAATTGAATGTGTTGAAAGAAGTACTTCGGGTGCTCGATGAAGTCTTGAGCCTGGCCGGACGCAGCGCCGGCTTCAGCCGCGACACCGCACTGCTGGGCGCGATCCCGGAACTCGATTCGATGGCCGTCGTATCGCTCATCACCGCGCTGGAGGACCAGTTCGGGATGATCGTGGACGATGACGACATCGACGGCAGCACCTTCCAGACGGTGGGGTCGCTGGTCGACTTCGTCAGCAGCAAACTGAACGGCTGAGCCGGCCGCCACTGCGCCGTTCGGTCCCGACTCCATGCAAGGCCCAACGTGCCCGCAACCCGAGGCGCTCTTTCTGGCGGCCCACTCGGTGGCTGGCGGCCAACGGCTGGGCCTGTTTCATGCGCCTGTCGGCGGCCCTCTTCGCGGTCTGGTGATCTACCTGCACCCGTTTGCCGAAGAAATGAACAAATCGCGCCGCATGGCGGCGCTGCAGGCGCGCGCGCTGGCCGATACCGGCTACGCCGTGCTGCAGATCGACCTGCTCGGCTGTGGTGACAGTTCCGGCGACTTCGGCGACGCCAGTTGGAACGACTGGATCGATGATGTCGAGCTTGCCGTGCAGTGGCTGCGCCAACGCATGGCAGCCCCCGCCAACGCCCCGCTGTGGCTGTGGGGCCTGCGTGCCGGTTGCCTGCTGGCGGTCAACGCCGCGCGCCACTTGCAAGTGCGCTGCAACTTCCTGTTCTGGGCACCGACCTGCTCGGGCAAGACGGTGTTGCAACAGTTCTTGCGGCTCAAGGTCGCCAGCGACCTGGTTGGTGGCACGGGCAAGGGCGTGATGGAGGGATTGCGCCAGCAGTTGGCCGCCGGGACAGCGGTTGACATTGCGGGCTATCGACTGGCTCCAAGCCTGGCCAGCGCACTGGAGGGCTGCGAACTCAGTCCAGCCGGGCTGGAGCCCATGCAGGACTCGGGCGCCCAACACCGGCGGGTGGTCTGGCTGGAGTTGTCGACCCGCGAGGACGCCAGCCTGACGCCGGTGGCGGTCAAGACCACTGCGCTCTGGGAACAAGCTGGGTTCGCGCTGCATAGCAACACTGTCAGGGGGCCGGGCTTCTGGCAGACCACCGAGATCGAGGACGCGCCCGCCCTGATCACCGCCACCTGCGCGGCCTTGGCGCCGGCCAAGCCGGGCGAGCCCGCACAGGATCTCTTGGTGTGAGCTGCGCCGAACATGCGATCCAATTTGCGTGCGGCGGCGAACGCCTGCAGGGCATTCTGACCCGACCCGAGCACCCGTGCCAGCTAGGCGTTGTTGTGATTGTCGGTGGCCCCCAATACCGTGTCGGCAGCCATCGGCAGTTCGTGCTGCTGGCCCGGGCACTGGCAAGGGTTGGCTATGCAGTGCTGCGGTTTGACTACCGAGGTATGGGCGACAGCAGCGGTGCGCCGGTTGACTTTCTGAACGCCGATGCGGACATCGCGGCTGCCATCGACGCCCTGATGACGCACGCCCCAGACGTGAAGCGCGTGGCGCTATGGGGTTTGTGCGACGCGGCAGCGGCGGCATTGCTCTTCTGCCACACCCACAACGACCCCCGGGTGGCCGGACTGTGTCTGCTCAACCCCTGGGTGCGCTCCGATGCAAGTCTGGCGCGCACCCAGGTCAAGCATTACTACACGCAACGTCTCATGGAACGTGCGTTCTGGGCCAAACTCCTGAGCGGAAAGGTCGCGGCGGGGGCGCTCACCGGGCTGCTCCGCAGTGTGGGGCTAGCGCTCAAGGGCGCCAGCCCAACTGCCAGCATGCAAGCCCCCTTTCAGACGCGCATGGCCCAAGCGTGGCGGGCTTTCCGCGGCAGCCTATTGCTGATCCTGAGTGCCGAGGACTACACCGCCAAGGAGTTCCTGGAGTACGCACGCGCCGACCCCGCTTGGTCCGGCGCGCTGACCCAGCCCAATCTACGTCGCCATGATCTGGCCGATGCCGACCACACCTTCTCCGCTGCCGCATCAAGCCTGGCCGTTGAAGCGCTGACGCTGGCATGGCTTGCCGAGCTGAAAACGCCGACAATCAGTTGAGGACAGAGCTAGTCTGCTTCGCAGCCTGCGGTCTGTCCCGCAAAGTCTCAGGATTCGTAGTATTCGCGGTACCAGGCCACGAAACTGGCGATGCCCTGGTCAATCGGCGTGGCCGGCACGAAGCCGACCCAGTCGTTGAGGGCATCGGTATTGGCGTAGGTGGCCGGCACATCGCCGTCCTGCAGCGGCAGCAAGCGCTTCTCGGCGGTCTTTCCCAAGGCCTTTTCGATGCAGGCGATGAAATCGAGCAAAGGCACCGGGCTGTTGTTGCCAATGTTGAACACGCGGTACGGCGCGCTGCTGGTGGCCGGGTCCGCCACCAGCGGATCGTAGGCCGGATTGGCGGTGGCGGTCCGGTCGAGGACACGAATGACGCCTTCGACGATGTCCTCCACATACGTGAAGTCGCGCTGCATCTGACCGAAGTTGAAGACATCAATCGGCTGGCCCTGCAAGATCGCCTTGGTGAACAAGAACAGCGCCATGTCAGGCCGGCCCCACGGCCCGTAGACGGTGAAAAAACGCAGGCCCGTGGTCGGCAGGCCATAGAGATGGCTGTAAGTGTGGGCCATCAGTTCATTGGCCTTCTTGGTGGCGGCATAGAGGCTGACCGGATGGTCCACGCTGTCGTGCTCGGAGAACGGCATGCGCGTGTTGCCGCCATAAACACTGGAGCTTGACGCGTAGACCAAATGCCCAACGCCACTGTGGCGGCAACCTTCGAGGATGTTGACGAAGCCAATCAGGTTGCTGTCCACATAGGCATGCGGGTTCTGCAACGAATACCGCACGCCGGCCTGTGCCGCGAGGTGGATCACGCGATCAAATTTCTCGGCGGCAAACAACTCCGCCATGCCGGCGCGGTCGCCGACATCGAGCTTGGCAAACCGGAAGCGCGCATGCGGGCTCAGTCGCTTGAGGCGGTCCAGCTTGAGCGTGACGTCGTAGTAGTCGTTCAGATTGTCCAGGCCTACCACCTCATCGCCACGCGCCAACAGGCGCAGGGATGCGGTCATGCCAATGAAGCCTGCCGCCCCGGTTACCAGTATTTTCATGCTTTGCCGTTTGGTGCTTGTGAGATGGCCGGTATCCTACCGCGTCGCTGCATCAGGCGCCGCCGGTCGCCGCCGCCTGCCGGTAGCCGTGCGGATTACGCGACTGCCAGCGCCATGCATCCGCGCACATGTCAGCCAGATTGCGCTGCGTCCGCCAGCCCAGCAGGGTCTGGGCCAAGACCGGATTGGCGTAGCAGGCCGCTACATCTCCGGCACGTCGGGCGACGATACGGTAGGGCACCGGCCGGCCGCTGGCCCGTTCGAACGCCTTGACCAGGTCCAGCACCGACACGCCGACGCCGGTGCCAAGATTGACCGTCAGCAAACAGCCGGTTTGGCTGTCGGCTTGCCACAGCGCTCGAATGGCCGCCAAATGGCCGCTGGCCAAGTCTGCCACGTGAATATAGTCCCGCACGCCGGTGCCGTCCGGCGTCGGGTAGTCGCCGCCAAATACCTGCAGATACTCGCGCCGCCCTATTGCCACCTGGCTGACGTAGGGCATCAGGTTGTTGGGCGCGCCGCTGGGGTCTTCGCCGATCAATCCGGAGACGTGGGCACCGACCGGGTTGAAGTAGCGCAGGCGGGCGATGCGCCACGCCGGATCGGATCGGTAGAGATCCGCCAACATGTCCTCAATCACCAGCTTGCTGCGCCCATAGGGATTGGTCGCCGAGCGTGGGAAGTCTTCGGAAATCGGCACCGAGGCCGGGTCGCCGTAGACCGTTGCCGATGACGAGAACACCAGCGTCTTGACGCCTGCCTCGGTCATGGCGCGCAGCAAACAGACGGTACCCGACAGGTTGTTGTCAAAATACGCCAGCGGCTGCGACACCGATTCGCCGACTGCCTTGAGGCCCGCAAAATGCACCACCGCATCAAACGCCGGGCACTCGTTGTTCGGACCAACCAGAACTCGGCGCAGCAATTCGAAGTCGCGAATATCGCCCTGCATGAAGGTCAGCGAACGCCCAGCCAGGGACTCGACCCTTTTGAGCGACTCCAGACTGCTGTTGCACAGGTTGTCCAGCACCGTGACGTGATGCCCGGCCTGCAGCAGTTCCAGGCAGGTGTGCGAGCCAATGTAGCCGGCCCCGCCGGTCACCAGCACACGCCGCCCGCTGGTCGCGTCAAACTCGGCCATACCGGTCCTCCAAGCGCACGATGTCGTCCTCGCCCAGGTAGCCCCCCGATTGCACCTCGATCAATTCCAGCGGCACCTTGCCGGGGTTCTCCAGGGCATGCACCTGCCCGATCGGGATATAGGTGGACTGGTTCTCCGTCACCAGGAAGGTGCTGTCGCCGTTGGTGACCTTGGCCGTGCCGCTGACCACAATCCAGTGTTCGGCGCGGTGGTGGTGCATCTGCACCGACAGCTTGCCGCCCGGCTTGACGGTGATGTGTTTGACCTGATAGCGCACGCCACTGTCCACCGAATCGTAGTGCCCCCACGGCCGGTACACCTCGCGGTGGTTGAAATGCTCGCCGCGGCCCTGCTGCTTGATCCGGTCGACGATCAGTTTGACATCCTGCACCTTGTCCTTGTGCGCGACCATCACCGCGTCCTTGGTCTCGACGATCACCAGATCCCGCACGCCCACCACCGCCACCAGCCGATGCGAGGCATACACCAGCGTGTCGTGCGTGTCTTCCATCAAGACGTCGCCCTTCAAGGTGTTGCCCTGTGCGTCCTTGGGGCTGATGTCCCACAGCGCCGACCAGGACCCGATGTCGCTCCAGCCGGCGTCGAGCTCCACCATGGCCGCGCTATCGGTCTTCTCCATCACGGCGTAGTCGATCGAATCGGACGGGCAGGCCGCGAACGCGGCAACGTCCACCCGCACGAAATGCATGTCCCGGGCGCCCTTGGACAATGCCGCGCGGCAGGCTTGCAGCATCGCCGGCTGAAGTCTCTCCAGCTCCTGTAGGTAGCGACCGGCGCGAAACATGAACATTCCGCTGTTCCAGAAGTAGTCGCCGCTGCGCACATAAGCCTCGGCGGTTTGCAGATCGGGCTTCTCCACGAAACGCAACATGCTGTACGGTTCTGCGCCGCGTTGAATGTAGCCATAGCCGGTTTCGGGATGGGTCGGTGTTATGCCGAACGTGACCAGCTTGCCGGCCTCGGCCAAGGGCAGCGCGAGGGCAATCGCACGGTGAAAGGCCGCCACATCGCGTATCAAATGGTCAGCCGCCAGCACAAACAGCACCGGGTCATTGCCGTCCGCCACCGCCTGCAGCGCACCCAAGGCAATCGCCGGTGCGGTATTGCGCCCGACCGGCTCCAGAATGATCGGCGCACCCTCAAGGCCGATCTGGCGCAACTGTTCGGCCGCCAGGAAGCGGTGTTGCTCGTTGCAGATCAGACAAGGTTGCGCGTGCTCGACGCCCTCCAGGCGCGCAAGCGTGGCCTGCAACATGGTCAACTCGCCCGTCAGTGGCAGGAACTGCTTGGGGTTGAGTTGGCGCGACAGCGGCCATAGGCGGGTGCCCGAACCACCCGCCATGATGATGGGAAGAAGCATAGATCGTCACTCGGTTGAGAAGGGCGACGCGCCCGGCTCACCAGTCTAATTGACCAGGGCAGCCCCGGCGAGGACTGTTTTCGCCGACACCCAAATGAAAAACCCGCACTAGGCGGGTTTTTCACGGTCGAAGGGTCGACGATCAGCTGCGACGGCGGCGTGCAGCACCCAGGCCGAGCAAGGCAAGACCGATCAAGGCCAGCGAGCTGGGTTCTGGCGTGCCGAACACGGGCGGCAGGCCAATGCCGGCGAAGCCCCAACCGTAAGTCGCGGGACCGTCATTGTCAAAAGTGTAGCTATAGGCTTCGATGCCGACGCTGGCAAACGCGGCCAGCAGCTCTGCCGTGGTGCGGCCAGCGCCGATATAGGTCTCGAATGTCTCCGTGGCACCGGCGGCCAGATCGCCAAATCCCAGTATGAAATAGCCACCCAGGTCACCGGGCGCATTGACGACGTTAAGGTTGGCGTTGGCAGCACGGGTGACCATTGGGTTGGGCACATCGAACGGGTTGGTCGAGGTGTGCAGCACGTTGCCGCCTGGGCCGGTCGGTGTACCGCCATAGATGGTCGTGAAATCGTCAGAGAAATGCCCTGGCCCCACATCCCAATCCAAGGTGCGCGCATAACGCGTGTTGGTCAACACGCCAGCCGTGGTGTTCGTCATGCTGACGGCAACCTTGAACAACGCGCCGCCAGCGGCATAGGTATACGTGTGCGTCACCTGCAAACCGTTGGCCATGGTGACAACCGACTGCGCATAGAGGCCCGCGCCACTGGCCGTCGTGGTGGTCAGCAAAGCACTGGTGATGCCGGAGGTGCTGCCACCGTAGTTGTAGTTGCCAATACCGCCGGCTGCGGCACCCCAGCCTTCACACAGGCAACCGGGCGTGATCGCATCGCCAGAATAGGAGTTAAGGCCAGTGCCCAATGCGCCCAGGCCACCATGGTCGAAGAGGCCCATCTGAACCAAGCCGGTATCCAGTACGGCAGGGGCGGCCTGCACGGCTGAAACCATGCCTACCAGCATCAGTGCGGCAAGCGCTTTTGTAACTTTCATTTCCATCTCCTTGAAGTAAATCAGCGTGGGGCTGACGGGTCATCGGCATTGAGCCATCGCGAACGGACACAGAAAAGCAATGTTCATGCCACAACCAGAATATCCATGAAAATCAAGTACATAGCTTGTCCGCATGGCGATTGAGCCGGCGTCGCTGTAAGAGAACTCGACAGCTTGGCCGTCGCTACAATGCTGTTTTCATACTCGCGGCGCGCCTCAAGGTGTTCGTCGCCTCAGTTGAAACTGGTCACTGTGACCCCCTCGTCAACGGATGCCGGTTGGCGCGCGTTGCGGCTCATCATCGGGAGGATCTGTGAAGCTGACTCAACTACACAAAAACAGCCTGTGCGCCGTCATGGTCGCAGTGGCGATCATCATCGCGCCGAGCGCACATGGCGCTGCCGTTGTCAGCGGCTTGGCGCCAACGCATGCCCTGGACGCGGCGGGACCGCGCCCGGATTGGGTCAGTACACCGCGCTCGAAAGAAGCCAAGACCGAGTGGGAGCAGGCCTTGGCGCGCATGGCTGCTGGGCAACTGGACGAAGCCGCCGCTGGCTTCGCCAACGCCGCCAAGCTGGAGCCCTATGCAGTGGCCCCGTTGCTGGGATTGGCCGACGTGGCGGTGCGCCGAGGGAAGACGACGGAGGCCCTGAAGCTTGTCGAGAAGGCGCAGAAACTGGCGCCCGACGTGGTCGAGGTCAGAATTGCGGCGGGCCGCTTGGCGTACGCCGTTGGCAAGAAATCCGACGCGGAGGAGCACTTCAAGCGAGCCGCGGTCGCCAACCCTGCCATCGCGGCACCGTTGCTGGACCTGGGTGAGTTCTACATGGCTGAGCGCAGGCCTGCTGACGCAGTGGGCGTATTCACCACGGCTGCGGCACTGAAGTCGCCCCATCCTGGCGCCAGCTTTGGTCTGGGACGCGCTTTGGTCGCCACCGGCAATGACAAAGCCGCCATGGTGGCATTCGAACAAGCGGCCAAGCTGGCGCCCGGCAACCCGCTGCCGCTGATGGCCATGGCGGAGCTGCACTTCAAGGGGAAAGATTCCAAACAGGCTCTGGTTTTGCTGGACAAGGTTCTGGCGCAGAACCCCAGTCTGGTATCGGCGCGGCTGGCGCGCGCGGACGTCTTGGCGGCGCAGGGCGCAAGAGAGCAGGCGCGCTTGGAGTATTTGGCGATGCTAGGCACGGCGCATGGCGCCGACGCCGCGCTGCTGCACGCCAAGCTGGCAGCACTCAAGCAAGCCGCACAGGACACCGAAGGCGCCATTGCGGCTCTGAAACAGGCGATCAAGGCCGACCCCAAATTTCACCCCGCCTACAACGACCTCGCGTGGTTGGCAGCCGAGCGCAAGCGCGACTTGGACAACGGGCTGAAGTGGGCCAAGCTCGCCACCGAACTGGCCCCCAAATCGGCCACCTACCTCGACACGCTGGGCTACGTCTTGCTGGCGCGCGGCGACAAGGATGGCGCCGTCAGCGCCTTGCGCCGGGCTATTGCCCTGTCTCCCGAAACCCCCGACTACCACTACCGCCTGGGGCTTGCGTTGCAGGCGCAGTCGCAAACACAAGCGGCCCTGGGCAGCTACGAGGCCGCACTCAAGACCGGCAAGCCTTTTCGGGATCTGGAAGACACCCAGCGCCGCATCGCATCGCTGAGTGGCAACAAGTAGCCACTGACCGCGCGGCGGCGCGCGCCACGGGGCCACGGCACGGTCCGCGCCCACTGGGCTTATGATGCGCCGTCATGCCGCGTTTTGGGGATGACACCTCTTGATCAGGGATGATTCCGTGAAGAAGCCGCAGGATTCGAAGCCGAAGCACACCTTGCACAGTAGCTTGCGCAAGGCGTTTTCGTTTTTGCCCCGACCGCTGCGCTTTGCCATCTACCGGTCCTTTGTTGATTGCGATCCCGAGCCCGATCCACGCCTGGTTCTCAAGATCGCCGAAACCAGGGAAGAGCTGGAAGCCTGCTTCAAGCTGCTGCACGACGCCTACGTTGGCAGTGGCTTCATGAAGCCGGACCCTTCTGGCCTGCGCGTCACGATCTACCATGCCCTGCCGACTACCACAACCTTGTGCGCCAAGTTCGATGGCGAAGTGGTGGGCACCATCTCCTTGATTCGGGAGAGCGTATTCGGCTTTCCACTGCAGGCGATCTTCGACCTGAAACATGTGCGCGAGAAACCCGGCAAGATTGCCGAGGTATCGGCCTTGGCGGTGCATCCGCGGTTCCGCGCCACCGGCGGCTCGATCCTGTTCCCGCTGATGAAGTTCATGTACCAGTATTGCGCGACCTACTTCGACACGCGCCACCTGGTGATTGCGGTCAACCCGAACCGCATCGAGATGTACGAGTCGCTGCTGTTCTTCAACCGGCTGACCGAAACCCATGTCGAGAACTACGACTTCGCCAACGGCGCGCCGGCCGTCGGCGCGTCGCTGGACCTGCGCGAAGCACCTGACATGCTCAAGCGGGTCTATGGCGGCAAGTCCAAGCGCAAGAACTTGCACTACTACTTCATGCGGCTCAAGCTGCCCAATATTCAGGTCCCAAACCGGCGCTACTTCACCACTAATGATCCGGTCATGACGCCCGAGTTGCTGGACTATTTCTTCAATCAGCGCACACACGGATTTCAGCACCTCAATGAGCGCGAGAAGACGCTGCTGCATTCGATCTACAGCCTGCCCGAGTACAAGGCGTTGCTGCCCCCGGTCTTCGTCGATACCGACCATCAAAGCAGCTTGCGCCAGCACCAGCGCTACGTGATCAAGTGTCCGGGCAGCTTCAGCATCACCAGCGCGGAACAAAACACGCGCTACGACCTCAAGCTGGTCGAGTTCTCGGAGTACGGCTTTCTGGCTCATTCTAAGACACCGCTGCCGACCAAGGTCTGGGGCGACGTGCTGATTCAGCTCGGCAACGACGAACGCTCCATCGTTCGCGCCATGGCGGTCCGAGGCAAGACCGATGGCATGCACGGCTTCTACGGCTTCAGACTGGCCGAAACCGACGTGTCCTGGCGCAAGTTCATTGGCGCGCTGAAGTCCGGCACCACCCATGATGACCTGGATAACGCCTCGGTGTTTCTGGCCGACGAGTAGGGCCGGTGCGGCCCATCGGATCGACCGCAGATGAAAGCCCATCCCCTCACCATTGGCAAGTACAGCGTTGAGCGCGAGTTGGGTCGCGGCGCCAGCGGCACGGTCTACCTGGGCTACGACCGGTTTCGCGGCAGCCAGGTAGCGATCAAGCAGACCCATGCCTCACTGCTGGCCGAGCCCAGCCAGGCGGCACGCTACCGCCGCCTGCTGCACAACGAGGCCACCTTGGTCGCTCGCCTGAGCCACCCGCACATCGTGGCTTTGCTAGATGCCGACGAGGCGGCCGACCCGCCCTACCTGGTGTTTGAATACGTCGACGGTCAGACACTGTCAAGCTTCACGACACCGGACCACCTGCTGCCAGTGGCCGAGGTGCTCGACATCGCCTTCAAATGTTGCCACGCGCTGGACTATGCGCACCGTCAGGGGCTGGTACACCGCGACATCAAGCCGGCCAATCTGATGCTCCGGCGCGACGGTGAACTGAAGCTGGCCGACTTCGGTACCGCCCTGTCCTTGCGCGGTGAGGACACGCAGATCGCCGGTCTGGTCGGGTCTCCGTCCTATATGTCACCAGAGCAGATCAAGGAGCAAGCGCTCACCTCCAGTTCCGACATGTTCTCACTGGCGGTAGTGGTCTACGAGTTGTTGACTGGGCGCAACCCCTTCGCGGCCGATTCCACCTATTCGACCATTTACCGCATCCATACCGAGATCCCGGCCGCGCTGTCCCTGATTCGGCCCGAGCTGCCGATCCGGCTCGACGAGGTCGTTGCCCGTGCATTGGCCAAACACCCCAATGACCGCTACTCAAGCTGGACTGACTTTGCCCAGTCGCTGCTGGCCATCAACCGCAGCCTGGCCCGCCTGCCAACCCAGACCAGTGAGGGCGAGCGTTTTGCACGCCTGCGTGGGTTGGCGTTCTTCGCCGACTTCTCTGAAGTGGCCCTGTGGGAGACGCTGCGCCTGGGCAAGTGGTTCGATCTGCCACGTGGCAAGGTCATGATGCGTGAGGGCCAACCCGGCGACTCGTTTTGTCTGATCATCGACGGCGAAGTGGCGGTCAGCCGCAACGCACGCGTGCTGAGTACCATCAGGCGTGGCTCCAGCATTGGTGAGATGACCTACCTCCAGTCCAATCACCGTCTTCGGACCGCCACCGTGGTGGCAAGCACCGACGTGGTGGCCTTCAAGATCCGCAACGAAGCATTGCGCCAGGCATCGATCGAGTTGCAGGGCGAATTCGACAAGGTCTTCATCAAGCTGCTGGTCAACCGCCTGATTGCCACCAACCAGCAACTGGCGGACTGGGATCTGGTGCTGGAGTGACCAGCACCGAGCACGCTCGCGGATGCCCCGCGCGGGGAACCAAAAGACCTCGTTGGCGGTCACATGGATTCACTGCCTGAAGCCATTGATGCGTGACGCGCACGGCTGAAGGTGCCCCTACCTCACAAGGACACTGCATGAAAATATGGTTCAGAAACAACCGCGGCTTCTTGGTCTTCATGCTTTGCCTCGGGCTGTTTCGCACGGCGGTTGCCGACTGGAACCCGATCCCGTCGGGATCGATGCGACCCAACCTGCTCGAAGGCGACGTGGTGCTGGTCAATCGCCTGGCCTATGACCTCAAGCTACCACTGACCGACATCGTGCTGGCGCGCCTGGGCGAACCACGACGCTCCGAGGTGGTGACGTTTTCCTCTCCCACCGATGGCACCCGCCTGATCAAGCGCCTGATCGCCTTGCCCGGTGACGTGGTGGAGATGCGCAACGAAGTGCTGCTGATCAACGGCCAAGTGGCCGACTACCTTGAACCCCAGACAGTGCTGGAGCCCACCGATGCCGGCGCCAGCATCCAAGCGCTGCGCCTGACGGAACGGCTGGGCGACACACAGCGCCGCGTGCAACTGCTACAAGGCGTGAGTGCCCGCAGCAGCTTTGGCCCGCTGACCGTGCCCGCCGGCCATTACCTGATGCTGGGCGACAACCGCGACAACAGTGCCGATTCACGTTACATCGGCTTCGTGCCGCGCCACCTGCTGATCGGCCACGCGCACCGGGTGCTGGTATCGGCGGACATCAAGGGCCACTGGGCGCCCCGGTTCGGGCGATTCTGGCAATCATTGTCATAGTCGTAGTCGCGTAGTCGGCCGAAAGCCCGACGCAGCTTTCCGCCGGGATAGGGAAGACCGGCGGCAATCACGACTGGTAGGGCGGCAATAGCCCCGTCTTCTTCGCGGGAAGCGCTCGTTCGATCCATAATGGACGCTCTTTCAATCCCGATTGGACGGATTCCTATTCCCAAATAGACGGCACCTTCACCAAGCGAAAATGATGAACAGCCCCGCCAACCCCGAGCACTACCCACGCCACCTGGATGCGGCCTTGCGCGAATCGCTGCAAGACACGCCCGCCGTGCTCGTCAACGGCCCGCGCCAGTGCGGCAAGACCACCCTGGTGCGGCAGTACGAAGGGAAGATGCGCTACTTTTCGCTGGACGACCCTGCCTTGCTGGCGGCGGTTCAAGCCGACCCGCTGGGATTCGTGAAGCGATTGGACCGTGCCATCATCGACGAAGTGCAGCGCGCGCCACAACTGCTGATGGCCCTCAAGCTGGTGATCGACCAAGACCGGCGCCCAGGGCGCTTCCTGCTGACTGGGTCCGCCAACCTGATGGCGCTGCCCCAGATCGCGGACAGCTTGGCTGGCCGCGTCGATATCCTCACCTTGCTGCCTTTGTCGCATTCAGAACTGGCAAGGCGCCCGAGCGACTTCTTGAGCCGCGCACGAACCCAAGACTGGCCCTTGGACGCAAGTACACAACCCGAGCGGACCGACCTGACCCAACAAGTGCTCTCTGGCGGCTACCCCGAAATGCGGCAACGCGCCACCGCAGCGCGCCGCCAAGCCTGGGCGCGCGCCTACCTGAGCACCCTGATTGAGCGCGACATTCAGGACATCGCCCACATCGATCAACTCAGCCAAGTGCCGCAACTGCTGAGTATCGCCGCCGAGCTTAGCGGTCAATTGCTGAACCTTAGCCAGATCGGCGGGCAAATCGGACTCAACGCCAAGACCGTGGACAAGTACATTGGCATCCTGGAAAAGCTCTTTCTGGTGCGCCGCCTGCCTGCCTGGAGCCGCAACGAACTCAGCCGCCTGATCAAGACGCCCAAGCTGCACTTCCTGGACGCTGGCCTGCAGTCCACTTTGACACGCCTGACGCCTGAGTTGGTGTTGACCCAGCGCACACGTTTTGGCGCCACCTTGGAGACCTGGGTTCATGGCGAGCTGCGCAAGCTGTTGAGCCTCACACCCGAGGCCTGGTTCCTGTCGCACTACCGTGACAAGGATCAGAACGAAGTTGATTTTGTGCTGGAGTCCCCGCTACGCGAGGTGCTTGGCATCGAGGTCAAAGCCGCCGCCAGCGTGCAGAAAAGCGACTTTAAAGGACTTCGCAAACTGCAAGAGGTCGCCGGCCCGCAATTCTCAACCGGCATCGTGCTCTATGACGGGGACCGGGCACTGTCGTTTGGCGACGGATTGTGGGCGGTACCGCTGGATCGATTGTGAAGCGGCACGACCGATGCGTTCCAGCCGGTACGCGATGAGCCAAGCTTGAAGCGCCCCGATGCTTGTCAAGCATCAAGGGCCAGTGGGCTGGGCCGACGCACTCCCGTTCACGACGCCAACACCACCCGATTGCGGCCCTGGTTTTTGGCCCGGTACATGGCCGCATCGGCCTCCTGCACCAGGCTGGCCGAACTTTCTCCCTGTTTCGGTACACGCGAGGCCACGCCGATGCTGACCGTGACGACGCCAGCCACCGCCGCCTTGGCGTGCGGCAGGCCCTGCATTTGTATCGCGGCGCGAATGCGTTCCATGGCCGAACAGGCCTCGGCGCCGCTCTGGCCTGGCAGGATGACGACAAATTCCTCGCCTCCGTAGCGCGCCGCCAGTTCGCCGGATCGCTGCACCAGGCCACCAAGGGTCTGGGCCACGATCCGCAGGCACAGGTCGCCGGCCTGGTGCCCGTAGTGATCGTTATAGGCCTTGAACTGGTCAACGTCCAGCATCGCCACCGCCAGCGGTAGCCCCTGGCGGACGGCGCGCTGCCACTCGGCCTCCCACTCCAGATCGAACTTGCGGCGATTGGCCAGACCGGTCAGGCCATCGGTGGCGCTCAAGGCCTCCAACTGGCGGTTGGCGACCTCCAGTTCAGAGGTCCGCTTGAGGACTTTTTCTTCCAGTTCCAGATTGGACGCGGCAATCTCCTCGCGCAAGCGCGCCTGCTGCGCGACCTCGGCACGCAATCTGCGCGAAAACATCGACCCCACCCACAGCAACAGCAGCAGGGCAGCACCGCGCATGACCTGAACCGCCAGGCGCAGCCTGTCAAAGCGCTCGGCAGTGCTGGCCAGCTCGCCCGTCAAGGCGCCCACCGCCGTCTCACTGTTGATCTCGTAGACCTTCTTGGCCAGCACATAGGAGTCGACAAACAGCATCTGGTGGGCTTCTTTCCAGCGATCCTGGCGCATCAGCTTGAGGGCCGCCGCTTCGGTGACGTGCAGCACACGGTGGTCTTCGCTCAAAGCGGAAATTTCTTCCGACAGATTCTGCCGTTTGGTCAGCGCGCTGACCGTCTTGATGGTGGCTTCCAGGTCCGCGTTGACCGTGTCGTAGCTGGCGGTGCGCAGGGTGTTTTGCTCCAGCACGGAGATCACCAGCATGCTGGCCAATTCCTGGTTAAGGCGAATGGCACTTACTTTGGCTCCCAGTCGTGACCATGTATCTTGATTTTCCGGCGAGCATGGGCACGCGAAACCTTTAACCACGGGTAGGGTTTGGGTCGTCGCTTTCGCATGCGCGGCTCGATACGGCCGGGTCGATTGCC
>JAUXWC010000032.1 GCA_030685025.1 Rhodoferax sp. | reverse complement strand
TCATGCGGCCAACCGCTGAATATCGTTGCAACCCAAATGCGCCTTGATGACGCAGTCACGTTCGGGGTTCAGCGTGACCGCACCGATGGGCGACCAGTTGCGTGTGCTGCCTGACCAGCGCGCTGGGTTCTTCTCCCGCGCTTGCAAGTACAGCGCGTGGCGAGCCTCCAGGATGGTGTGATCCTCGCCTTCATGTCGTTGCGACGGGCTCACGTAGCGGATGCCGCTGTGACGGTGATCAACGTTGTACCAATGCACAAAGTCAGTGGCCCAGGCACGCGCGGCGTCAAGGTTGGTGAAGCCCTTGACGGGAAATTCCGGGCGGTACTTGGCAGTACGAAACAGCGCCTCCGCATAGGCGTTGTCATCACTCACGCGAGGCCGTGAATACGAAGGCTTCACACCCAACCAGTTGAGCATTGAGAGCACCGTCGTGGCCTTCAGCGTTGAGCCGTTGTCACCATGCAATACCGGTTTGGCAGTGAGGGCAGCAATGCCCTCGGCCAGCGCCGTGCGGCGCACCAGGTGGGCGGCATGGTCCGAGTGGTCGTTGTCGTGCACCTCCCAGCCCACAATCTTGCGGCTGTACAGATCCAGAATCAGGTACAGGTAAAACCAGCGCCCCATCACGATCGCAGGCAAGTAGGTCATGTCCCAGCACCACACCTGGCGCGGGCCGCTGGCAATGTGGGTCGTCGGCGGTCGCACCGCCTTGGGCGCTTTGGCGCGTCCTCGGTGTGCATTTTGTCCTTCCGAGCGCAGCACTCGGGCAAAGCTCGATTCGCTGGCGAGGTACACACCCTCATCGGCCAGCATGGGCACGATGCGCGCCGGTGGCACCGCAGCGAAACGCGGCTCATTGGCCACGCTGAGCAGGTGTGCGCGCTCATCCGCACTCAAGGCATGGCTGGGTGGCGCTCGCAGCGCCTGCGGCCTGCCATCACCCTGTGCGAGGCCTTTGTGGGCTTTCCAGCGCTGCAGGGTGCGTGCATTAATGCCTGCGATGCCACAAGCCAGGCTCAGGCGTGCGCCGTTCTGGTGGGCAGTGTCGATGTCATGGGCCAGACTGCGGCGATCTTCGAGGATGATCATTCGTCCTCGCCCCGGTGGAAGATCGCCGATACTTTTTTTGACAGGACCAGCAGTGCTGCGGTCTCCGCCAGAGCCCGGTCTTTGCGCAGCAGTTCGCGTTCAAGCTCCTTGATGCGTTTGCGGTCTTGGCGGGTCGCCTGTGGGCTGGCGCGAGCGTCCTGCGGGTCGGCCAAAGCCGCCGTGGCGCTGGCGCACCATTTGTCCAGCTCAGCGGGGTAGATGCCTTGCTCGCGGCACCAAGCGCCTTTGCCCGTCGCTGGCAGTGCCGCCGTGGTGACCACGGCCTGCAGCCGCGCCGCCGCAGACCATGCCCGCCCTCGGGCGGGCATGGTCTGCGC
>JAUXWC010000227.1 GCA_030685025.1 Rhodoferax sp. | reverse complement strand
GAGTCAAGCCCATTTCTAGTTGAAAGTCTTCGCGGCTCCATGGCTTGATCACGCTACCTTCTCGCTCGTCCGCTCACTCGTCTCGAGCCGCAACTCCCGCTTTATGGCCGCCCGCAGCTCTGCCAGATGACGATGACCCATGACCCGACGCAGACGCGGTTCGATGTCCAGCAGTGCCGCCGCCATCCAGCGGTGCTTCTGTGGCGAGTCCTTCCAGGAGTCCACCTTCGAGCATCGCATTTCGACCGCTGCATTCACCGACTCCAAGCAGTTCGTCGTCTTGAACGAGCGGCCCAGCAGCGCGTACACGCCCAGGCGATGAAGTGCCAGGAGATCCTCGAGTCCCTCCATCAGGCTCGCGGCTGCCGACTGGTTCTTCTCCTCGAACTCCTTGTGCAGGCTCATCAGCTGTCGACGAGCCTCGGCCTCGGTGGGTCGATCAAGAGCCAGCTGAAGGCGACGACGCCAATGCCGCTGCTCTGACTTTGCCAGGTAGCTGACGATGTTCTCCCGCTTGTGCCACATACACCGTTGCACGACGACGCGGCTGCGGAACGCCTTGTTCACCGCCGACCGCAGACCCTTGCTGCCATCGATCACCACCAGCAGCCCTTCAGCGATGTCCAGGCCGCGCGACAGCAGCGAACGCAGGAACGGCGTCAGCACCTTCTCGTTCTCCGTGTCCGTCTGCACGAACCCCAGGAACACCTTCTCGCCCGTGATCCGGATGCCCAGCGCGACCACCATCATGTCGTCGGCGAACGCCTTGCCATCCAAAAACATCGCCACCAGGTCTTCGCCGCTCAGGTCGCGCTCCTGGAAGGAACGCAGCTGCGCCGCGCTGGCGGCCACGAACCGTCGCGACACCGTCGAGCTCGACAGCCCGATCGCCCCCGGTACCGCCTCGGCGGCGGCCTCGTAGTTGCGGCACGAGACTCCGTACAGAACCCGCTTGAGCAGCGTCTCGTCTGCCTGGGTACCGCGCTCGTGGAGAGCCTGATAGGCCTCCAGAGGGATCTCCCCTTCCGGGCCGCGAACCCGCGGCACCTTGATCGGCAGGCGCTGTCCGGCCAGAACCACGGTGCCAGGGTTGCTGCCGTACCGGCTGCCGGCCCACTGATCACCCCGCGAGTAACGCGGTCCGGCCAAGGCCAGCAGGTTCTCGTTCAAAAGCTCCTGGACGTGCAACATGCCCACCTGAGCGAGGTTACGGATGAACTCCACCTTGGCGTTCAGATCCAGGTCCTCGAACTCCTCGCGCCGCGCGATCTCGACTTTACCGAGAACCCGCGACTTCCGCTTGCGCTTCTTGACCACATGCAGGACACTCATGACTGGCTCCTTCGTTCGTGGATGAGGTCTTCGACAACCCCATAGAACCACGGGTGGTGGAGCCGCTCAACTTTCAACTAAGAATGGCACGCCCTC
>JAUXWC010000222.1 GCA_030685025.1 Rhodoferax sp. | reverse complement strand
CGTGCGCTCGGCAGCGGTGGCCAACACCGATCGCGTCATGAAGGCCGACTGGCCACTGGCCATGACCTGAAAGCCGGACTTGCCCGTGTGCTGCGTGGCCTGCGCGGCAAACACGCGGCCAAGGGTGGTACGGTCGCCGTCCGTGATCGTATGCGACGGCTCACGTTCCACCTCCGAGCGCAGGCTGGCGCAGCCGCTGAGCGTCAGGGTCAATGCGCAGGTCGCGGCCAGGGCCATCCTGGTCCACGCTGGCCCTCGCGCCGTGGGCGCGTACCTCACGCCGCCGCCATGCTCATGCCGCCCTTGGCGCTGACGGGCCCACTCCCATAGGCCTTGGTCATCTTGCGCTGTTCCGCCGCCGCGGCGCGGGCCGTCGCGGCGTGTTTGTCGTGGTACTCGCCCAGTGATGCATGGTCGGCGCGCGCGCGCCACCTCGATGCGCTGCGGCAGTTCAGGCCTCGGGCTGCTCGAGATCGCGGCGCGTGCCGGTGAATGGGCAAGGGCTTGCTTGGCATGGTCGCTTGCCCGCCCACAACCGGAAGGTGTTGGAACGTGGTGCCGCAGGCGCGGTTCACCGCATGGGCGGGCGCTGTCGGTGGTATCGGCGCCGCTTGCCTGGGCGCCCTCGCTTGTCCGTGGCGTGTCATGGTGCGGCCTCGTGGGGGCTCGTGGCCAGGGCTTGCGCGTGCCCGGCGCGCGGCAGCGTCACGGTGAAGGTGGTCGAGGCCTCGCGCGATGCCGCCGAGATGGTGCCACCATGGGCGATCACGATGGACTTGGTGATGGCCAGGCCCAGGCCGCTGCCTTCGCTGCTGCGTTGGCGGGAGGGATCGACGCGGAAGAAGCGATCGAAGATGCGCTCCAGATGCTCCTGCGCGATCGGGTCGCCGGTGTTCTCGACCTCGATCGTGACCAGGTCCGGGAACCCGGTGATGCGCACCTGCACCGTGGCTTGGGGCGCCGAGTGCCGTACCGCGTTGGACAACAGATTGCCCAGTGCCCGGCGCAACATCAGCCGGTCCGCGTCGACCTCTGCGTCGCCGTCCAGCGTTAGCGCCAACCCCTTCTCTTCGGCCACCGCCTCGTAGTAGTCAAACAGCGCCCGCAGCTCGGTTGCCAGGTGCACCGTTTCGCAGTTGGGTACCACCAGCCCGTTCTCGGCCTTGGCCAGCAGCAACATGTCGGAGATCATGCGCGCCATGTGCTCGAATTCCTCGGCGTTGGATTCGAGGATGCCGCGGTACTCGTCCGCCCCGCGCGGGCGCGACAGGGCGACCTGGGTTTGTGTCATCAGGTTGCTGACCGGCGTGCGCAGTTCGTGGGCGATGTCGGAGGAGAAATCCGACAGGCGCAAGAAGGCCTCTTCCAGCCGCGCGAGCATGTCGTTGAAGGACTGCGCCAGCTCCGCCAGTTCCACCGGCACCGACTCCACCGCCAGTCGATGGCTCAATTGTTGGGCGGTGACCCCCTGCGCTTGCTCCCGCATGGCGCGCAGCGGCGCCAGGCCGCTGCGCGCGGCCGCCCAACCCAGAACCCCCGTGACAGTTGCGGCAATCGACACAAAGATCCACAGGGTGTTTTGGAAGGCGCGCATGAAGGCCCGGTGGTGCGCGATGTTGGTCGCCACCGCCACGATCACCTTGGAGCCCGCGCCGATGCCGGTTGGCAGTTCGGCGGCAATGCCGCGATAACTTTGCTGGCCCAGGGTCCACGTCATCGGGCGGTGCGCGTGGCGTTGGGCGCTGCTGGCGATCAGATCGAAGGCGAAATGGGCGTTGGCGGTGGCGAACAACACCTCGCCATTGCTGGCGAAGACCCGCACCGCCAGCCCGTGGTGGCCAACCAGGGCGTTGTCGAGCACCTGCGCGATGTGATCCAGATCGTCCTGCGTGCGCAACTGCAACAACGTGTGTTGGGCCAGCGTCATCTTGCCCGTCAGCAACTCCATGTCCTGCTCTTCGAAGTGCTGTTCGACGCTTGATGCGATGACGAAGCCCAGTGCCAGCAGCACGCTGGACGCGGCAATCACGAACAGCGCGGTAAGGCGCCAGGTGATGGAGGTTCGACCAGTCAGGCGCAATCGGGATTCTCCAGAACGTAGCCCATGCCGCGCACGGTGCGAATCAGCTTTGGCTCGAAGTTGTCGTCCAGCTTGACGCGCAGGCGGCGCATCGCGACTTCGATCACATTGGTGTCGGAGTCGAAGTTCATGTCCCACACCTGCGAGGCAATCAGCGAGCGTGGCAGCACCTCGCCCTGCCGGCGCAGCAGCAGCTCCAGCAGCGCGAATTCCTTGGCCGTCAGATCAATGCGTTTGCCAGCACGGGTGACCCGGCGGCGCATCAAATCAAGTTCCAGATCGGCCGTGCGCAGAAACTCAGGCGCCGCGGTGCGGGTTCCTCGGCGCAGCAGGGTGCGCACGCGGGCCAGCAACTCCGAGAAGGCGAAGGGTTTGACCAGGTAGTCGTCCGCGCCAAGCTCCAGGCCCTTGACACGATCATCGACATCATCGCGCGCGGTCAGGAACAGCACCGGCGTGTCCTTGCCCGCCTTGTGGATGCCCCGCAACACCGCCCAGCCGTCGATGCCGGGCAACATCACGTCCAGCACCACCAGGTCGTAGTTTTCGGTCAGGGCTTGGTGCAAGCCACCCTGCCCATCGCGCACCAGGTCCACCACGAAACCCGCCTCCGCCAGGCCTTGCTTCAGGTAGTCCCCGGTCTTGGGTTCGTCCTCAACAATGAGGATTCGCATGGCCATGCTCCTTGGGAATAAGTCCTCGGCAACCGAACCAAGCCTTGACGGTGGGTGTCCGTCATCGCAAGGGCCCTGCCTTGATGAGCATTCTCCACCGGGGCGAACGCCCGTGGCGCAGATAACAACAATGTAATCTGGCTGTCAGTCTTCTGTTGGGCGCGACTTGGCACACTGCACGGCACTCGTTTTCAAAGGATGGACCGATGACTCTTGCCAAGGCGCCTTGCCAAAGCCGGCCGACTGGGCGCTTATTGTCAGCCGGGCTGTTGCTGTCGCTGGCGGTCAACGCCGTGTGGGCACAGTCCGCGCCGACCACGGCCAATCCAGCGGCGACGGCGACGACGGCGCCCATCACTCTCAGCCAGGCGTTCGAAGCCGCCTGGCTGCGCCAGCCCGAGGCACTGTCACGCCAGGCGCGCCAGGATGCCGCCCAGGCGCGCCGTCAGACCGCCGACAGTTGGACCGCCGAGCCGGTCAGCGTGGAGTTGTCAACCAAGACGGATCATCTGCACACAAACCCGGACGGCCGCGAGGATGCAGCGGGCCTGTCATTCCCCTTGTGGTTACCGGGCGAGCGAGCCCGCAGCGCCGCCGTGGCCCAGGCTGATGAGCGTGTCAATGCCAGCCGCGTGTTGGCAGCGCAACTGCGCACCGCGTCAACGGTGCGGGAGACCTATTGGCAGTGGCAACGTGCCGTCGGTGAACATGCCCTGGCGCTGGAGCGCCTGGTCAACACGCAGCAGTTGGCAGCCGATGTGGCCAAACGGGTCAAGGCGGGTGATCTGGCGCGCGCCGATCAACATCAGGCTGACGGTGCGGCGGCGGCGGCGGATGGCGCTTTGGCCGAGGCGCTTGGCGTGCTAGCGGCGGCGGCGGCGCAGTTGCGTGCGCTCACCGGCGCGCCTCCGGCCCGGCCCGGTTCGGCCAACATTGATGAGGTTTCGCTGGGTGAGCAGCTCGCGGCCACCAATCCGGACCCGGCGGCGCTGTCGTCGCGCCACCCGGCCCTGCTGGAGTGGCAGGACCGCCTGGAGCTGGCCCGACGCGCCAGCGAACTGGCGCGGGTGCAGACCCGTGCCAACCCCGAACTGACGCTGGCTGCGGCGCGCGGTCGTGGTCAGGCGGACGAGCGCTACCAGCAAAGCTTTACGCTGGCGCTGCGCATCCCGTTTGGCTC
>JAUXWC010000207.1 GCA_030685025.1 Rhodoferax sp. | reverse complement strand
GATGCGGTCCTGCCCGACAAAGGCATTGTCCAGGTAGATGCTGGTGAAATTGAAATCGCTGGCGCCCGAATCGTAGTTGGGCAACAGGCTTTGATCGCGAAACGGCGTGTTCACGTACAGCGCACGTGGCTCCAGCGTCTGGCGCACATTGCGCCCGAAGAAGTTGGTCTCACGCTCATAGATCTGGCCGGCATCCAGGCTGAAGGTCGGCACATTGCGGCGCGCCGAGCGTTGGCCATTGGCCAGCGGCGTCTCAAGCTGGTAACCGGTCGCGTGCCATTGCAGCTTGGGCGTGACAAAGCCCGCCGATGTAACCCAGGGCCGGCTGAGCTGGAGCAGGGCGTATTGGCGCTGCCCGTTGGGTTGCTGTGTCAGCTCCCTATCGGAACGAAAACGGGTGTGGTCAACCGCCACCGAGTAGTCGAATCCGTTCACGTCGGTGCGGGCATAACGCATGGCCAACTGGGGCAATCGGTCATACGGCGGGGTGATCATCGCGCTACGGTCTTGCAGGGTCTGCCACTTCAGCCGAGCTTCGTCTTCTTGAAGGGTCTGCCACTTGAGTGTGCGCAAATTGAATGTCAGATCACCGCGCGACCAGACCAGATTGAGGTCGTTGGGCAGCAAGCGTTGCGCCAATGCGGCATTGGTGCGGCTGAAGTCCCGCCAGTAGTTGTCATCACTGACACGATTGAGGTTCAAACTCAATCCCACCGGCCCGATTGATGCAATGCCGGTGTTGGGCGCCCCCTGATGGGCGTACGAGATACCCCAGCGCGTGGTGTCTCGCAAGCGGTCGCTAGGCATCACGTCGGCCCGGATCTGCCCCGAGTAGCTTGGCTCCAGGTAGCGAAACCCGGCCCCCACATTGATGCCGCGCTTGCTCATGACGACTGGCCAGAACGTGGCGTCCCGATTCGGCGCGATGTTCCAGTAGTACGGGAGGGTGACCTCGGCGCCATTGACATTGTCCAGGCCGATCAGTGGCGGCAGGACACCCGATTTGCGTTTGTCGGTCAAGGGGAAGCTCAGCGCCGGGATTGGCAGAATCGGCACGCCCATGAAGCTCAGGCTGCCGCCCTGTGCATAACCGGTTTCGGTTTCGTTGTCGATCTGCAGCGTGGCCGCGCGCAGGATCCAGTCAGGCATCCAGCTCGGACCCGGCAGGCGCCGACAGGTGGTG
>JAUXWC010000198.1 GCA_030685025.1 Rhodoferax sp. | reverse complement strand
TGAGTGCCTGCCGAGCCAACACCGATTTCAACAGTTCCCGGTTTACCCGGTGTCGAATCGCGCGGTCAAATGAGGCTCCCCCTTTCCGCCCTGGCGAGGGTGGAAAGGGGGTTGGGGGGAATGGGGGTGAGTTCAGGCAATTGGGTATTCGGGTGTTCGGGGGGGGGCTGGCAATTGGGACTGGTTTGCGCAGCGCGCGCGTCAATGGCCCGCTGGCGCGCCACACCAGTTTGAATCGCACCCCTTCTGACCTGCGGGGCAAGGTCTCAGGAGGGTGGGCGTTGAAACAGTTTTCGCACCACCTCGCGTAGCCAGGCGTGTGCGGGGTCGGGTGTGGCGGTCTGGTGCCACACCATGCTGACGTCATAACTGGGCCCGTGGTTGGGCAGTTCCCACAGTCGCACGTCATAGCGTGGCGCCAGCGAGTTGGCGTACATCAGCGGCACGATGGCCATCAGGTCACTGCGGGTCACCAGTTCCGGCAGAGCACCATAGTGCCGGGCCCGCAGCACGATACGGTCGTTCAGCTTGAGCTTGGTGAGCATCAGGTCGACGCTGCCATGGTAGGTGGCCGCAGGCGAAGCGACCGCCAGAGACGCGGCGCTGAGCTGTCGGGCGCTCAGGCTGCTGGCCACGCGCCCCTGTGGGGGACGCCAGTCCTTGGCAGTGATGGCCACAAAATGCTCCTGAAACAGGCGTTCGCTGGCAATCGAGCTGTGGCTGGGCCCGAGTATGCCGATTGCCAGGTCCACATCGTGGGCGTCCAATGCGGCACTCACTTGCAGCGCTGCAACCGACACGTTGGAGACCTGGCTGCGCGGCGACTGGTCGCGCAGCGCCTGCGCTAGCGGTGGCAGAAACATCATCTCGCCCAGGTCCGACAAGGACAGGCGCCAGTGCACGCTGGCGCTGGCTGGCTCGAAGCCTTCGCTGCTCATGATCGAGGACTCCAGCGCCTGCAGTTGGGCCATTACCGCTGGCACGATGCGCTGCGCGCGGCGGGTCGGATGCAAGCCGCGTGGCGAGCGCACAAACAGCTCGTCGTCGAAGAAAGTCCGCAATCGCGCCAGGGCATTGCTGGTGGCGGGCTGCGACAGCGCCAACAGACGGGCCGCCTCGGTCACCGAGCCCAATCGGTATACCGCACACAAGACACGCAGCAAGTTGAGGTCAAGCTGTCGAAAATTCATGCGTCCTCGCTTGGATTATCAGTTTGGTGAATGTAGCGGATTTCAATAATCAATTAGACGAATGCGTCTAAAGCGCCTAAATTCCGTTTCAGACAAGGCCCTACGGGGAACACAACAATAGCGAAGTCTGCTAGGCATCATGCGCTGGCGGAGCGCCAGAAGGAGACGAGTAAGGTGCTAGAGATCATCATCCAGGGCCGTGGCGGCCAGGGTGCTCAGACCGCCGGCAACCTGCTGGCTGGCGCTTTCCATGCGCAGGGGCTGCACGTTCAGTGCTTTGCCAGCTATGGCGGCGCGCGTCGCGGCACACCGGTCAACTCCTACATCCGGGCCGACCAGCGGCCGGTGCGCGTGCG
>JAUXWC010000196.1 GCA_030685025.1 Rhodoferax sp. | reverse complement strand
CATGCTCAGGGCATGCGAGAAGCGATCCGTCAGCAAGGCGCGGTTTGGCAAGCCGGTGAGCGGATCAAAGTGCGCCATCCACTTGATGCGCTCCTCGTCGGATTTCTTCTGGCTGATGTCGGTGAAGATCGCTACGTAGTGGGTCACCTCGCCGTGGACACCGTTCATACGATTGATGGTCAGCCACTGGGGGTAGACCTCGCCATTCTTGCGGCGGTTCCATATCTCACCCTGCCACATGCCATCGGTGCGAATGGCGTCCCACATGGCGGCGTAGAAGTCACGGCCATGGCGGCCCGACGACATCAGCCGCGGGTTCTTGCCCAGCACTTCGGATTCGGGGTAGCCCGTGATGGTGCTGAAGGCCCGGTTGACCAGCAAGATGTCGCCGCGCGCATCGGTGATGGTGATGCCGTCGCGGCTTTGCGAGAATACTTGGGCGGCCAGCCGCTCTTGCGCCTGCGCCGCCTTGCGCTCGATCGCAATGCCCAGCAGGTGGCACACCATGTCAACCAGTGCGGTCTCGTGTTCGCCAAGCGCGACGCTGGTCTTGTCGAACAAGTCCAGCACACCGAGCACCTGGGCGCGGCTGGACAACACCGGCCAACAGCGGCGCTGCACCCAATCGCGCTTGCATGCCAGTGCTTGCAGTGCGGCGCGCAGCGCGCAGTCGTGCGGCAGTGGCGCATGGGCATGGGGCGGATCGAACACAATGGCGGCGTCGGCACCTTGGGCCACGTCGGCGCAAACGCCGCCATCACGAGCCTGCGCCAGCATGGGGGCCAGCGCGGCACACGGACCTGGCTCGACCACGCCGGTTTGCGCATCGAGCAGCCACACCGCCGTCAACCGCTCTGGCAGCAGCTCTTCGAGCCTTTGCAGCAGGCGCTGCACGACCTGGTCGATGTCGAGTCCGCTGGCCATCAGATCCAGCGTGAACGGACGCAGGGAGTCAACCTGACGCGCCTGGTGTTGCGCGGTCAGGTCCATGTTGGTGCCGGTGATGCGCACCGGCCAGCCGGATTCATCCCGCGTCACGAACCCGCGCGCCAGCACCGGCACATAGTGTCCCGCCTTGTGGCGCAAGCGCAGCTCCTGGGCGGTAACGCTCGCGCCGGTTTGATAGACCTGCTGCTGCAAGCCGTCGATCAAGGGTAAGTCCTGCGGATGCACCAGCGCCTGCCACAGGCCAGGGCCAACCGGGATTTCGTGGGCGCCAAACCCAAGCATGTGCCAACCCTGTGGCGAGTACTCCAGCCGGTGTTCGACCAAATCCCAGTCCCATGGCGCGTCGCTGGAGCCCTTGAGCGCCAATTCCAACTGGGTTTGCGAGCGCTGGAGCAATTGCTCGGCGCGTTGGCGCTGTGCCTCGTGCTCGAAATTGTCCAAGGCAAAGGAGACGTCCCCAGCCATCTCCACCAGCAGTTGTTGGGCCTGCGCATCGAAGCCATCCAGCTCACCGGATACCAACATGAACACCCCCACGACCTGGCCCTGGCTGTGCAGCGGAATGGCCGCCACCGAGCGCCACCCCACTCGCTCGCCAATCGCATGCCAGGGCGCCGTGGCGGGCGAGCCCAGAAAGTCTTGAATCCAGACCGGCCGATCCTCGCGGATGGCGGTGCCCACGGCGCCGCGGCCCAGAGCTGTGTCGGCGCTGGCCGACACATCAATGTTCGACAGTGCGTCAATGCCCGCGCCAAACGCCGCCACCGGCAGCACCCGCTGCGTGGCGAGGTCGCGCAGGCCGACCCAGGCCATGCGCATGTCGCCCAGCACCACGGCTGTCTGGCAGATCCGGTTGAACAGCTCACCACGCTCGGTGCACTGCACGATGGCCTGGTTGCACTCGCTCAAGGCCGCATACAAGCAGGTTTGCCGGCGCGCCTTTTGCTCGGCCAGACGCCGCTGCGTGATGTCCTGCAGCATCATGATGCAACGCGGCTCGGCGCGGCCGGCATCCGGCAGGGCGCGCCAGTGCAGGCTCACGAATGCTTCGGTCCGGTCCCCGCGGTGGATGCGGCGTTCGGCCTCGTAGTGGTCGATCTCGCCGCGCATCAGGCACTCGAAGCCGGCCACATCCTGCTGCCAGTCCGGCGCGTCCACCAGGTCAATCCAGCCACGGCCACGCAAGGCGTCGCGCGAGTAACCGGTGATGGCGCAGAAATGGTCGTTGACCCGGCCCCAGGTCGCCCCGCCCACGTCACCCGTGGCAATGCCAATAAACGGCAGGGTGAAGAAGCGGCTCATCAGTTCGTCTGACTTGGCCTTCTCCGCCAGCACCTCAAAACGCTGCGTGCGCCGGAGCTGGCGCCAAAACAGCGCCAACACCGCCGCCACCGCCAGGATCGCCAGAGCCGTGACACCACTGACCCACCAAGCCAGCACACGAACCGGCGCCATCACCTCGTCGCGGTCCAACTTGGCCACCACGCGCCAGGGCGTGCCGGCCACCGGGCGATAGGCCGCCACGACCGGGACCTGGCGGTAGTCCACGCCATTGACCACGCCGGGCTGCTTGTCCTTGAGCGCGACGGCCGCGGGCAAGACCGGGTCAGCCATGGGCAGGCGCAAGTTCATGGCGGTGCCGCTGCGATGGCGCAGCGAGTTCATGAACACCGCGCTATCACCCTCCCGCGTGACCAGCAGGGTTTCGCCGCTTGGGCTGGACGTGGGCCAGGTCTGGATCACCGGAAACAGAAACTGCTCTGGCGAGCTGTGCACCATCACCAAGGCCAGCAATCGGCGCATCGGTCCATTCGAATCAAACACCGGTAACAGCCAGCGCAACCTGGCTTCGCCGGTGGCGCCCACCGCGACGTCCGCCAGCGGCATCAAGCCGCCTTCCTGCAACTCCACCACCATGCTGTCGAAGGTAGGCGGCAGCGTCGCCGGCCGGCCCGTCGACACCAAGGCACCCCCGCGCACATCAATTAAATCCAGGCTGTCGTAGTCGTAAGCCTGGCGCAGTTGATTGAAGCGGATCACGATCGCATCGCGTTCGGCGCGAACCAAGCCCGGAGCTGATGCGGATGCGGATGCCGCCGCAGCCACCAGCTTGATCACTTGCCGCACAAAATCGGGGCTGGTCACCAACACATGGCCATCCCGATGCCGCTCGCCGAGCCAGGTCTCGATCTGCTCGGCCTTGAGCCTGGCAATCGCAGTCAGTTGCATGTGGGCCTCGCGTTCGACCTGCGGCCCGTGGATGCGCACCACCACCCAGCCGGTCAGCGGCAGCAACAGCGCCAACAGCGCCAGTAGCGCGAAGAACTTGCGCTGGGTGGCCAGAATGGACGTGCGATCAGCCAGCATGGTTCGGGCTTAGAAGCGCTCCCAAGCCTGATCGTCCACGCCCTGCGCCGCGCGAGCGCGGGTCACGCCCTGCGCGCGTGGCTGGGCACTGATCAAGCGCTGTGACTGGGCTGGCTTCGGCCGCGACGCCAGGGCTGGCGTGCGCTGGCCCGGGACCGGGATCGCCGTGCCCCGCGGCGCCGAGGAACGAGGAGCGTGCTCGTGTTCGGCCTGGCTCAACTTGAACACGTCGACGCCGGCGACCAACTCGCCGGCTTGGCTCTTGAGGCTGCTGGCGGCAGCGGCCATTTGCTCCACCAGTGCCGCGTTCTGCTGTGTCACCTGGTCCATCTGCGCCACCGCCTCGCCGACCTGGGAGACACCCAGGCTTTGCTCGTGGCTGGCCGCGCTGATCTCGCCCATCAGGTCGGTGACGCGCTTGATCGCACGCACCACTTCGGTCATGGTGGCGCCCGCCTCGTCAACCTGGGCGGTGCCTTGCTCAACCCGTTCAACACTGGCACTGATCAGGCTCTTGATCTCCTTGGCCGCCTCGGCCGAGCGCCCTGCCAGGCTGCGCACTTCGCTGGCCACCACGGCAAAACCACGGCCCTGCTCACCGGCTCGCGCCGCCTCCACCGCGGCGTTGAGCGCCAGGATATTGGTCTGAAAGGCAATGCCGTCGATCACTTGAATGATGTCCGCAATCCGGCGTGAACTGTCGTTGATGCCCTTCATGGTCTGCACCACCTGTGCCACCACCTCGCCACCCTTGAGCGCCACGGTGCTGGCATTCAGGGCCAATTGATTGGCTTGGCGCGCGCTGTCGGCGTTTTGCCGCACCGCCGAATTGAGCTGCTCCATCGAGGCAGCGGTTTCTTCCAGCGCACTGGCCTGCTGCTCGGTGCGGGCGCTCAGGTCGTTGTTGCCCTGGGCGATCTCCGAACTGGCATTGGCAACGCCGTGCGCGCCGTGGCGCACCTTGGTGACGACGCCCGCCAACTGGCCTTGCATGTCGCTCAAGGTTTGCAGCAGGCGGCCGATTTCGTTGCTGCCGTACAGCGTGGCCCGCGCCGTCAGGTCGCCCGCCGCCACCGCTTGCGCCAGCGCCAC
>JAUXWC010000194.1 GCA_030685025.1 Rhodoferax sp. | reverse complement strand
GCCGCGCTGGCGGCGAAGAACTGGACCGCGCGTGCCGGCCGCATCTCGCACCTGAGCGATGTGGTGGAAGCGGCCAAGACCGCCCTGCGTGCGCTGCGCGCCAACGTGTTCCGCGCCATCCTCACCTTGCTGGGCATCGTGATCGGTGTGGCCTCGGTGATTGCCATGCTGGCCATTGGCGACGGCGCCAAGCAGGTGGTGATCGACCGCATCAGCGCCATGGGCTCCAACCTGCTGCTGGTGCGCCCGGGCGCGCCCAACCAGCGCGGCTTCCAGAACATCGCCACGTTGGTGTTGGCCGACGTGAACGCGATTGACAAGGAGGTGCCCAACGTGTTGGCCGCCGTGCCCGAGCAGAGCAGCACGGCCACGCTGCGGTTTGGCGACGCCGACTACTCCAGCAGCATCCTGGGCACCTCGGCCAAGTTTCCGCTGGCGCGCCAATGGCGCGTGCAGCACGGCACCTTTTTCACCGACGAAGATGAGCAGGAGTACGCCACCGTGGCGGTGCTCGGACAGACCGTGGCCAGGGCGCTGTTTCCTGGCGGCGAGGAGCCGCTGGGCAAGTTCGTGCTGGTCAACAACCTGATCTTCCAGGTGGTGGGCGTGATGAGTTCACGTGGCGCATCGCCCAGCGGGCAGGACCAGGACGATGTGGTGCTGGTGCCGTATGCCACCAGCCAGCTGCGCCTGTCGGGTCAGCGCTTTCTGCGCAACGTGACGGTGGCGGTGGAGGACGTGAGCCGCATCGACGAGACGCAGTCCGCGGTGGAGTCGCTGCTGGCCGAACGTCACGGTGTGATCGACTTCCAGATCCGCAACATGGCGTCCATCATCGACACCGCCACCGAGACCCAGAACACCATGACCATCCTGCTGGGGTCGATTGCCGCGATCTCGCTGCTGGTGGGGGGTATCGGGGTGATGAACATCATGCTGGTCAGCGTGACCGAGCGCACCCGCGAAATCGGCCTGCGCATGGCGGTGGGTGCGCGCGGGCGCGACATCCTGGCGCAGTTCCTGATCGAGGCCGTCACCCTGAGCCTGATAGGCGGCGCCATTGGTGTGCTGCTGGGCGCGGTGGCGACCTGGGGCGTGGCCAGGTTCTCGGGTTGGAATGTCGACATGTCGGCCGCCAGCATCGTGCTGGCGGCCGGGTTCTCGGCCTTCGTGGGTGTGTTCTTCGGCTTCTACCCCGCCCGACGGGCCTCCAAGCTGCTGCCGATCGAGGCCTTGCGTTACGAGTGACGACGTGCCACGATAGCGCATGGCCGTCACCATCCGACCGCCTGCCGTGGCAGGCACCTTCATGCAAGCCGACCCCGCGCTGCTGGCGCAGGAAGTAGACCATTACCTGCACGCCAGCGCGCCAGCCGAGGCGCCCGGTCCTTGCCCCAAGGTGCTGATTGCGCCGCATGCCGGGCACATCTATTCTGGCCGCACCGCCGGGCGCGCCTATGCCCTGATTCGCCCTTTTGGACAACTTGGCAATGGGCGCATCCGCCGCGTGGTGCTGCTGGGGCCGGCACATCGGGTGTACGTCCAGGGCATCGCCTTGCCTGGCGTGGACGCTTACGCCACGCCACTGGGCCAGGTGCCGATCGCCACCTTGGGCGCGCTGGCGGTGGCCGACCTGCCGTTTGTAGTCACTCGACCGGATGTACATGGCCCGGAGCACAGCCTGGAAGTGCATGTGCCATTTCTGCAGCGCGCGTTGGGGCAGTTTGAATTGCTGCCCCTGGTGGTGGGCGACGCCAGCCCCGATCAGGTGGCCCAGGTGATTGATCGGCTGTGGGGTGGTGACGATGTGCTGATGGTCATCAGCACGGATTTGTCGCATTTTCACAGCTATGACGCGGCCAACGCCATCGATGCCGCCAGTTGCGCGCAGGTGCTGGCGCTGGACGGCCGGCTGGACCATCAGCAGGCGTGTGGGGCGACGCCGGTCAATGGGCTGCTGGCGCTGGCGCGCCAGAGAAGCATGCGCATCGAGCAGATCGAACGCTGCAATTCCGGCGATACCGGCGCGAACACGCCACAGGGCCGCGAGCGAGTGGTGGGGTATGCCAGCTTTGCCCTGTACGAGGAGGCCGTGCTGCGCGTGGCCGACGGGCAGAGCGCCGTCACCGAGGGCGTCAGCGCCGAACAGGGTGCACGCCTGGTACGCTTGGCGCGCGCGGCGTTGAACGGCGCGGTGGGTGCGCCCGCTGGCGGCGATGAATCGGTGGCCGACCTGCAGCAGCCTGGTGCCGCCTTTGTAACGCTGACCCAAGCTGGCCAATTGCGTGGCTGCATTGGCAGCTTGTTGGCCCACCGGTCCTTGGCAGAGGATGTGCGGGACAACGCCGTTGCCGCCGCCTTGCACGACCCGCGTTTTGCGCCCGTGAGCGCCCAGGATGCACCGGCCTTGCGGGTTGAAGTGTCGGTGCTGACGCCGGCCCAGCCCCTGCAATTCGCCAACCAGGCACACGCGTTATGGCAGTTGCAGCCCGGCGTTGATGGCGTGGTGTTGGAGTGCGCGCACCAGGGCCGCGTGCACCGCAGCACCTATCTGCCGCAGGTGTGGGAGCAGTTGCCCTCGGTCATTGCCTTCATGGCGCACTTGAAGGCCAAGGCCGGCCTGCCGCAGGACTTCTGGTCACCGCAGGTCAAGCTGTCGGTCTATCGGGTGCAGAAGTTCCTGGAGTGAGACTTGGCCTCACGGAAGTAGCTGCGGTAGCGCGCGGCGTTGCGGGTTAGCAGCCGCCAGCCCTCGCTTGAGCCTGCGCACCAGTGAATGAAGACATCCGGGCTGCACTGGCTTCGAAATGCTTGGCTGGATCGGGGCGAAGGGGCGCTGCGAACTGCGGCTGTCCCCCGGCCTGTGGCCTCCTCCTTTATGCCTCCGCACGCAGCACCCCATCGGCCCGATCTTGCGGGCGGGACCACCGACTCAATTGCGTGAAATACTCACGCTGGCGCCACCACTCGACCCGCCTGCAAGCTGACCACCCGCTGTGCCCCCGCAATGGTCTCGGGCCGATGCGCCACGATGATGCGCGTCAGCGGCAGTTGCGAGAGTGCTTGGGTCACGCGCTGCTCGTTGGCGATGTCCAGATGGCTGGTGGCTTCGTCCAGCGCCAGCACCTTTGGCTTCTTGTACAAGGCGCGCGCCAGCAAGAGGCGCTGCTTTTGCCCACCCGACAGGCTCGAACCCATATCGCCCACCAGCGTCTGGTAGCCCATCGGCATCCTGGCAATGTCCTCATGCACCGCCGCCACCTGGGCGCAAGCCTGGATCGCTTCGTCGTTGGCTTGCACGTCAAAGAAGCTGATGTTGTCGGCAATGCTGCCGGCCAGCAGCACGTCTTCTTGCATCACGGTGCCGATGCGTCGGCGGTAGTTTTGCACTCCCAACTGCTTGACCGGAATGCCGCCGTACAACACCTCGCCCTCCTGCGGCGCCAACAAGCCCAGCAAGACTTTCAGCAGCGTGGTCTTGCCGCAGCCGCTGGCGCCGACGATGGCCACGCTTTGCCCGGCGGGCAGCGTCAGGTTGGTGTCCTTCAGAACCCAGGGTTCGCCCTCGCCATAACGAAAACTCACGCCGCGCAGCTCAATGCTGGGCTGCAAGTGCGCCAGGTCGTTGCTTGGCACGTCGTCTTTCTCGGCTGGCGTCAGCACAATGTCGCCCAGTCGCTCGGCGTGTAGGCTGAGCATCTTGATCTCGACCGCGTAGTTGATCAAAGCCGAGACCCGGCCCGTGAACTGGCCCTTGTAGCTGATGAACGCGAACAACATGCCGATGGTGAAGGCCGATGCCGCCCCCGCACCGGGGCTGCCGGCCTGCATCACCAGGCCGGCGCCGATCCAGAACACCAGCAGGTTCTCGATGCCAAATACGAAGGTGTTGGCGGTCGAGAATCCGATGTTCATCTTGGCGGTGCGCAGGTCGCGGTTTTGCACTTCGACCAGCAGGTTCTGCCAGCGGGCACGGCGCTCTTGCTCGCGGCCAAACAGCTTGAGCGGCGTGATGGCGCGCAGGGTTTCCAGAAAGTGGGTGTTCTCTCGGGCGGCGACGATCAGGCGCTCGGCGGCGGCATCCCGGAATGGGCGGTAGGCGACCCAGCGCAATAGTCCGTACACGACGACCGAGCCAACCACGACGGCCGTCAGCTTGAACGAATACAAGAGCATCATGCCCAGCGCGGCCAGGCCCATGATGCCGTCCAGCACCGCCTCGATCACGCTGGTGGTCAGCGTCTTCTGGATGGCCCCCACCGCGCCAAAACGCGACACCACGTCGCCCAGGTGGCGTTTCTCGAAATACTCCACCGGCAGCTTGACCAAGTGGGCAAACACATTGCTGGCCCATTGCAAGGCCAAGGACTGGCCCAGCACCATCACCATCCAACTGCGCGCCAGCCCGACCGCGGTTTGAATCACCAGCAACATGGCAAAGCCGATGATCAGCACGCTCAACAGGTCCGCGTCATGGGTGGCGATGGCATCGTCCACCACCAACTGGTTCAGCAAGGGCGCGGCCAGCGCGAACAACTCCAGCACCACCGCCACGGCGAAGATCTGCAACAAGGAGCGTTTCAGGCCCAACACCTTGCCGGTGAGTGCTGACAGGGCCACCCGCTGGTGCTGGTCGGCGGGTTTGAAGTCCGCGTTGGGTGTCAGCTCCAGCGCCACGCCGGTGAAGTGGCGCGAGACCTCGGCCATTGGCAAGCGACGCTCACCGACCGCCGGGTCCAGAATGGTGATGTTGCCGCGCCCGACTTTCTTGAGCACCACAAAGTGGTTCAAGTCCCAGTGCAGGATGCAGGGGAGTGACAGTTGAGCCAACTCGTCCAACTCCAGGCGCAAGGGGCGACTGCTGAAGTTCAGCGTGCTGGCGTGGGCGATCAGTTGCTGGAGGGTCGCGCCTTTGAGCGAGACCGGGAAACGGCGGCGCAGGTCGGACAGGTCAACGTGCAGGGCGTGCGCGTTGGCGACCATGGCCAGGCAGGCCAGGGCGCATTCGCTGGATTCGGATTGGAGGATTGCTTGCATTAGATGCTTGGGCGCCTTCAAAGATTGGCGCTCGCTGCTCATGGTCGTCACCCTGACCAGCGACTGCTTTCAACCTTCACGAGGCGATTCGGTGGATTCGCCACACCAGGACGACATGGGATACGCACCGTTGGCCGTGCACAAGGCAGAAGCGGTGAAAGGGTTGCTGCCGGAAACGACACACGTGTGTCAGCGTGGAAATACTTGCCGCTATTGCGGGTTTCGCAAGTAAGTTGTGAGCCAGGCGCCTGCGGGTGCGTGGGCTATTCCCAGGCGATCCAATTCCGCCAAAAAGTCATCGGAGTAGGTCGTCAGGAGCGCGTCTCGCGAAACGATCAGAACCCCACCCAGGTTCGCCAGGCGCGTGTAGTCATAGATCGCCCTCAAAGTGCCTTCGGCGGCGGTCCAAGTCGCCTGCAGCACGCTCAGCGTGTTTGGCTGCTGTTGCAGTCTCGCGTAGGCATCGGGATGACTAATTCGGACCGCCTTCAAATAGCTCACGGCATAGAGCATGAAATCAACCATTCCGCCGGCGTTGCCATCAAAGGCGTCGATTTCGCGGGGCAGTAACCACTTGTAGTCCTTTGATCGAACAATGGACAACTCGACTCCGGCCGCGCCGGTGTAGACGACAAGTTCTTCGAGCAAGTGTGCAAAACTCGATGCGGGCGACGCACCATTGCGTTCTATATAGGTGGGGTACCTGGAGCCCACTTGTCTGCTCTTAAAGGCCGGTGGCAGCGCGTCCGCCAGAACAGCGTATCTTGGCGTATCCCCGGACTTGTGTTCGGTCTTGATAATGCGGCCTTGAAAACTGTAGGTCGCTTCGCCAGCGTTACAGTTTGTTAACGTGCTATTAACTGCGTGATTGGTTTCATGGATGGCTGTAAGGAGCCACTGAATGGAGATTGAGCCCATCGTTCGCACCCACCACATGACTTCCTTTGGGGCATGCGTGAACAAGACGTGACCGTGATCGGGGCTTGTTGCCTTGAGGATTTGATCCACAAGTACCATGTCCTCGCCGTCCAGTTCAAGCTGTAACTTTGCGATAGGCAGGCTGGTGAGCCGCATGCAGTCGGAAGAGTCATAGGAAGGCTTCGGTCCTGGCGGTGTTGTGCGGGGAGTCGGATGGCTGGTTGACACAATGGGGCCGTTTCTGTCGCTCGTGGTACCGGTGGTGTTCGGTGTGGGAGTATCTTGTGCAATGGAATATGGTGCTGAAAACGAGGCGACCGCCAAGACCACCATGGCACGGCGAAATCGAACTCGTCCAGGCCACAGCGGGCGACCTTCTGGGAGCATATTGAATCCTCTATATCTGTCTCTCAAACGCTGGCGCAACCGGTAACCGGCTGCGCCAACATGATTGGATTAATACCGTCCGCTTGCCGTGGTGCAAGCCTGGACCACTACGCCAGCACCTACTCCAAAGACAGTCGCGGATGGACCGGCCTGAAGGCAAGTTTGTATTGATACGGAACCGTCGGAACCTATGCAGGTTTGAGTAGCAACCGCTCCGATCTGAACTGTCGTACAAAGCGATGCCGTCACCGAGGCGTTGTTCGAAGAACATGATCCACCGCTACTGCCCGCCGGGTTCCCTCCGCAGCTACCATAATCCTGTGCAACAAGAAAAGACCCCGTTACGGTATCTCGCGCATTGCCCCCGCTCACGAATCCCAACTCCAGCTCACTGATTTCACGCATAACATTCTCTTTCATCAAACCAGCCGACAACGCGCTCGGCCCTTGCGCTTCCAGCACCGCCCGCCCTCAGCCGCCTGCGCGCACCAAGTTCGGATCAGCACCAAGAACCTTCATTTGTTGCCGCGCCGCCAACACCGGCTCCAGCACCCACTCCCAAACCTTTCTGCGCTCTTGCAGCACATCGGCCTCCAGCGTCAGCCCCGCCTTGAGCGGCAAGCTGTCGCCGTAGGCCTGGATGCTTTGCTCATCGAGTTGCACGTTGATGCGGTACAGCGCTTCATGGCTGCCCACCTGCGCGATGAGTTGCTGGCTCAGGTTGGGTGGCAACTCGCTGGGTGCGAACGGCGTGCTTGATACCGCCGTGATGCGGCCGCTGTGCAAGCCGAACTTTTGATACGGGTAGGCGGCATAACGCAGGTACACGGTTTGGCCGGGGCGCACAAAGCCTGCGGTGCGGCTGGGGGCGAACAGATGCGCCTGTAGCGCGGCTTGGCTTGCGCCCTTGTTGGTGTCGGCCAGCGGCACCAGCGTGGCCAGGGTCTGGCCCAGTTGCACCGATTGGCCGGGCCGCAGCTCCAGCGCGGTCACGGTGCCGGCATAGGGGGCCGTGATCACCGTGCTTTTGCGCGCGGCGTTCTCGCTGGCTTCCTGGCTCAGGCTGGCGCGGCTGCGCTCGATCTGGTTGAGGTCGGCCTTGAGTTGGCTACTGAGCGCGGCGTGTTCGCCGGTCAGCGTCTGCAAGTCGCGTTGCAGCGCCAATCGGCCGCGCTCCAGGCTTTGCAGCCGGGCATCAACATCAATCAGTTCCTCCTGTTTGCTTTGCACCTGGGCCGCGGCGACAAAGCCATCCTGGGCCAGTTGTTCCTGGCGCGCCAGCGTGGTGCGGGCCAGTTGCACGCGGCGTTGTTGCAGACTGCGTTCTTCCTCCATCTGGCGCAACTCGGCTTGCAGACTGCGGATGCGGTCCGTCAGCACCTGTTCGCGCTGGCGGGTTTGAAGTTCGCGCAGGGTTCGTTCGGTGTTGAGGGTTTGCTGGCGGGCTTCGATCTGCAAGGCCACGCGCTCGCTGGTATCGCCCACCGCGCCGTTGAGCAGGCTCTGACGCTCGGTGCGCAAGACCATCAGCATGTCGCCGGCCTGGACGGTTTGGCCTTCGGCGACCGGCAACGCCACCAGCACACCGGCCTGCGGCGCGCTGATGTTGAGGCTGCCGTGGGTGGGCACCAGCAAACCGACCAGGCGCGCCTTGCGGTTGACCTCGCCCCAGGCGGCGAAGGCGACCAAGGCGCAACCAACCGCCAACGCGAATCCGGTGACCACGGAGAAGGACAGCGGCCGATGCAGGCGCACGCTGCCCAACCACTGCGCGGCTTGGGCGGCGCGGACTTCCTCTCTGAATAATTTCATGCTTTGTTTTTACTTCTTTAATTTCCGGGCGAAGTGTAGCTGCACCCTGGGTGGTGAATAGGGGGGGGGTAAACCCTTGCTTTTATGGAAAAGTTGTAAGATTTTGTTGTCTGCAAGCCCTGAGGCGACGCGGTGTGCGTGCCCCATGAAGGCATCAAGTCGCTGCTTCCAACGCTGTGCGCGCCGACCCAAATGGCACGGCGATAATCAGCGCTCTTTCAAGGAGCGCGAGTGGATATCGAATTGCTGGTCAAGGCTGCCATCATGGGGATCGTCGAGGGGCTGACCGAGTTCTTGCCTATTTCGTCAACCGGGCATCTGATCCTGGCGGGCGCCCTGCTCGGCTTTGACGACGAGAAGTCCAAGGTGTTTGACATCGCCATCCAGACTGGCGCTATCTTTGCCGTGATCATTGTCTACTGGCAAAAAATCAGCACCACGGTGAGGGGTTTGCCGACGCAACGGCAGGCGCAGCGCTTTGCGCTCAATGTGCTGATCGCCTTTGTGCCGGCGGTGATTCTGGGGCTGCTGTTTGGCAAGGCCATCAAGGCGCATCTGTTCACGCCGGTGGTGGTGGCCAGCACCTTCATACTTGGCGGTTTCGTCATTCTGTGGGCGGAGCGACGTCAAGTCCAGGCGGCCACCGCGCCGCGCATTCTGGATGTGGACGCCATGACGCCGATGGACGCGCTCAAGCTCGGCCTGGTGCAGTGCCTGGCCATGATTCCGGGTACCAGTCGCAGTGGCGCCACCATCATCGGCGGCATGCTGTTGGGCATGTCGCGCAAGGCGGCTACCGATTTTTCGTTCTACCTGGCGATTCCGACCCTGATTGGCGCCGGGGTCTACAGCCTGTACAAAGAGCGCATGCTGCTGAGCGCGGCCGATGTGCCGCTGTTTGGGGTTGGGCTGGTGTTCTCGTTTGTCAGCGCCTGGCTGTGCATTCGCTGGCTGTTGGGCTTCATTGCCAGCCACAGTTTTGTTGGCTTTGCCTACTACCGCATCGTGTTTGGCGTGGTGGTGCTGGCGACAGCCTGGAGTGGTACCGTGCGCTGGGCGGCTTGAGGCGGGAGTACGCGACGCTTTGTGGGAGTGGTGTGCAATGGTGTGCCGGCTCTGGCTTGCCCGGTGGCGCGTTTCTGCGGTATCGTCGGGCGACAGCATCGGTCAGGCCCTTACCGCGACGATGCGACCCAAATCAGAACGGGAGCGCGAAGCTCAATGGCGCACGAACACTACTTGACGATGGACCAGCTACAGGTGGGCCTGTACGTTCACCTGGACCTGAAATGGTTTGAGCACCCCTTTGCATTCAGCCATTTCAAGATCAAGTCAGAGGATCAGATCCAGACCCTGCGCAGCCTGGGATTGCATCGGGTTCGCTATAGCCCCGAGTTGAGCGATGGCACGTTGCGGACCAAAAACGCATCATCCACTGGCTCGACGGCAGTGCCGGTAGCAACCCCGGCCGAGCCGGAACTCTCCCCGGTGATGCTGGCCAAGCGCGCCATGATGGAGCAGATGAAGCTGCGTCGCCAGGCGGCCGAACGCATCGAGAAGGCTTTTACCAACACTGCACACGTCATTCGGGACATCGAGAAGAACATCTACAGTCGGCCCGCCGAGACGGTGCAGCAGGCCACCAAGCTGATCAAGGACATCGCCGACTCGATTCTGAGCGCGCCCGAGCTGGCGATTCACGTGATGGGCGACAAGATGGGGGGCGAGGAGCTGTACTTTCATTCGCTCAACGTGACCATGCTGTCCATGATGATGGCGCGCGACCTCAAGCTGCCGGTCGAGGTGGTGGGCGCCTTGGGGCTGGGAGCCCTGCTGCACGACATCGGCCGCAAGGAGGTGCCCGACAAGGTTTTGCGCAAGACCGAACCCCTGACCCAGGCCGAGCGCAATTTCTACGAAATGCATTGCCAGTTTGGGGTTGAGATTGGTCAGCGGCTGCAATTGCCCGCGCCGGTTCTGGCCATCATCCGCGAGCACCACGAGCTGTTTGACGGCAGCGGCTACCCAGCCAAGCTCAAGGGTGAGGCCGCCAGCCTGCTTTCGCGCGTTGTGGTGATCGCCAACTACTACGACGAGCTGTGCAACCCGGCGCTGATCGTCGACGCGTTGACGCCGCACGAGGCACTGTCGCTGATGTTTGCCAAGCTGCGCGGCAAGTTCGATGCCAAGCTGCTGCAGGTCTTCATTCGCTGCCTGGGGGTATATCCGCCGGGCACCATCGTGCAGTTGTCCAACGGCGTGCTCGGCATGGTGGCCACGGTCAACACCGCGCGGCCGATGAAACCGATGCTGGTGGTGTACGACGCCAATGTGCCCAAGGACGAGGCGATCATGCTTGACATGGAGACCGAGACCGAAGTCAACATCGCCAAGGCGATTCGCCCGGCCCAGGTGCCGCGCGAGGTCTACAGCTATTTGAGCCCGCGCAAACGCGTGAGCTACTACTTCGACGCCGCAACACCGCGCACCGAGGGCACCAAGCCATGAACGACCTGGCCACCGCGATGCTGGATCAGTGTCCGCAGATGCTGCTGCTGGTGGACCCGGCTACGCTGCGGATCGTCAAGGCCAATGCGCCGGTGGCGAGCACCTTGGGCTATGCCCCGCAGCAGTTGGTGGGCTTGCCCATCACCGAGGTGGAAAGCGCTTTGCAAGACGTTTTCTATTGGGAAGACGTGCGCGCCGGTCAGCAGCAAGACGTGAACAATCAGGATGGCGAGTACCGCTGCGCCAACGGCGACATGCTGGCCGTGACCAAGTCGATACACCGCCTGCTGCATGAGGGCGCCCCGATGCTGTTGGTGCAGGCGGTGCAGGCGCGCGACCAGCGTCAGGTGCAAGACGCATTGGCGCGCACGCTGTCGCAGTTGCGCGCCACCCTGGAGTCCACCGGCAATGGCATCCTGGTGCTGGACTGGCGGGGCCGCATTGACGGCATGAACCAGTTGTTCGGCAAGATGTGGGGCATTCCCGAGGAGTTGTTGCAGGCGCACGATGACGCCGCGCTGCTTGATTTCATCGTGGGCAGTGTGGTCGAGGCCGAGTTGTTTCGCGCCCGGCTCAGTGCGGTGGTGGACGCGCGCGAAACGCGCGACCTGCTACATCACTTGGACGACCGCGTGTTTGAGTTGGGCGCCCGGCCCCAGCATCTGGGCGAGCAGATTGTCGGGCGGGTCTTCGGCTGCCAGGACATCACCGAGCGGGTGCGCTCGGAGCACGCATTGCGCGAGTCGCGTGACCGGCTGGAAGAGCGGGTGCAAGCGCGCACCGCTGACCTGGCCGCCGCCAACGAGACACTGCACCTGGAAAAGGCCCAGCAGGCGGTGCTGATCAAACGGCTGGAGGAGGCGCAGAACCAGTTGCTGCAGTCCGAGCGCATGGCCTCCATTGGGCAACTTGCGGCCGGCGTGGCGCACGAGATCAACAACCCGGTGGGCTTTGTGAACTCCAACCTGGGCTCCTTGCAGCGTTACGTGCAGGACATGCTGGGCTTGCTTGGCGCCTACCAGCAGGCCGAAGCAGGGATGGCCGAGGCGGCGCTGGCACCGATCCGCAGGATCAAGCAGGACATCGATGTGGACTTCTTGCGCGAGGACGTGGAGTCCTTGATGGCGGAGTCGCAAGATGGCCTCAAGCGCGTCACCCGCATCGTGCAGGACCTCAAGGATTTCTCGCACGTGGACGAGTCCGAGCGCCAGTGGGCCGATCTGGAGGCTGGGCTGGAGAGCACGTTGCGCGTGGTGGCCAACGAGATCAAGTACAAGGCCGAGGTGGTCAAGGAGTTGGCCGGCCTGCCGCAGATTGAGTGTTTTCCGTTTCAACTCAATCAGGTGTTCATGAACCTGCTGGTGAATGCTTCGCACGCGATCGAGGAGCGCGGCACCATCACGCTGCGCACCGGACAAGACGATCGATGGGTCTGGGTGGAGGTGCAGGACACTGGCAAGGGCATCAAGCCCGAGCATTTGCAGAAAATCTTCGAACCCTTTTTCACCACCAAACCGGTTGGGAAGGGCACGGGCCTGGGCTTGTCGCTGTCTTATGGCATCGTGCAAAAGCACGATGGCCGCATCGACGTGCAAAGTGAAGTGGGCCAGGGCACCACCTTTCGCGTCACGCTGCCCAAGAGGTCCAATCAGTTGGGGTCAGAGCACATCGCTGCGCGAGTGGTCTGACCCGCAAGGTCACACGCACAGGTTGAGCACGGCCGCCTCAATGGCGGCGGCGGTGGCCAGCGGTTTTTCCATCGGGAACAGGTGGCTGCCGTCGAGCATCATGATGCGGCCCTTGGTGATGCGTTCGGTCATCGCCATGCCGACCTGCTTCATCTCGGCCGAGTGGCGTCCACCGATGAAGGCGACCGGGCATTTGACGGGATGGCGCTTGAACAGGCGATCCAGGTTATCCGGCACGGTGTTGTAGATGGCGGTCTCCACCGCGCGATCGAAACTCAGCACGCGCTTCTTGTCGGCGCCATGCCCCTCTTCGTGCGTGCCATGGGCAATGTAGTCGTGCAGCACCCGCGGGTCCCAGCGGGCAAAGGCCTTCTTCGCCGCGAAGTGCGCCAGCGCGCTAGCGTGATCGGGCCAATGAATGCGGCGCAAGCGGCTGACCGAACCGGGCGAGACCGCACCCACCAGTTGCGTGCTCTTCATCACGCCCAGCGTGGTGGCGCGCCAGCCGCCCAGGATCGGTGAATCAACCAGCACCACGGCGCGTGCCAGTTCTGGCGCACGCGCGGCGGCCATCAGGCTGACGAAGCCGCCAAACGAATGGCCGATCAGAAACGCCGGTTCACCAGCCTCCGGCACTTTCTGGCGCGCGAAGTCGATCAGTTGCTGGACCAGGTGCGGCCAGTTGTTGGTAACCGGGTAGTTGGGGTCGTGCCCGTAGCGTTCAATCGCGGCAATCTCGAAGCCGCGCGAGCGCAGGCTCTCGAACATGACCCGGTAGGTGCTGGCTCCGAAACTATTGGCGTGGGAGAAGATGATCAGCGGCATCAGATCAGCTTTTCGTCGGGCGTGCGGATCTTCTTCAGTGGTGGGCTCCGGCTGGCAGGAACAATCAGCGGCACCTGGGTGTGCCCGCCGTTCCAAAGCGGGTCTTCGATGCTGTCAAATACCTGGCGCAGCTTCAGGCCCCAGTTGCTGTGCAGCATCTTGAAGTAAGGGTTGTCCTCGTCGATGCACACCACCTTGTCGGAGCGCAACTGGTCGGCCTCGTACACCACCAGATCCAGCGGCAAACCGACTGACAAGTTGGATTTGAGCGTCGAGTCCATCGACACCAGCGCGCACTTGGCGGCTTCGTCCAGTGGCGTGGTGGGGGTAATGACGCGGTCCAGCACAGGCTTGCCGTACTTGGATTCACCAACCTGAAAGTAGGGTGTCTCGGGTGTGGCCTCGATGAAGTTGCCTGCGGAATAGACCTCAAACAGCCGCATCGCTTCGCCCTTGATCTGGCCGCCAAACAGCAGCGACACATTGAAATCGACCCGTGCCTGCTTGAGTGCCGCGCCGTCGCGGTCATGCACGTGGCGAATCGCCGAACCCAACACGCGCGCCGCGTCAAACATGCTCTTGGCGTTCCAGATCGTGATCGGCTCGCTGTCCTCGCGGTCCTTGAGTTGCTCCACCTGCAGGATCTCGCGCACCGACTGCGAAATACTCAGGTTGCCCGCCGACAACAGCACCATGAAGCGGTCGTTAGGCTTCTCGTAAACGATCATCTTTCGAAACGTGCTGATCTGGTCCAGCCCGGCGTTGGTGCGCGAGTCGGACAGAAACACCAATCCGGCATTGAGTTTGATGGCGACGCAGTAGGTCATGGGTCAGAAGAGGGTCGAGTGAGGGAAGAGGCCGGCGTTCCCGGACCCCTTTGCGTGCTGGCGCTATTTGGAGGCAATCATGATGCCATAGGCGGCGCATCCGCATTGTGATGCGCCATTTTCGGCCGGGCTGTTCAACCCGGGAGTTTCAAGAACGGGTCCGCGCACGCTACGCCAAGCGGCTCAAAGTGCTTCAGATTTCGAGTCAGCAGCACGTGACGGTTGTGCAGTGCGATGGCGGCAATGGCCACATCGGCAAATCCAGGGCGACGGCCCTTGGAGGTGGCTGCGTCGGAGAGCTTGCCCGCCAGACATCCTCGGTTCGCGTCGCAGTGGTCAGCCGCTACGCTGCAGCACTGATCTTCTTGAGCTGGTACAGCGCGTCCAGCGCCTCACGCGGGCTCAGGGTGTCGGGGTCGACGGCGGCCAGCGCAGCTTCGACTGCACTCGGCAACGGTGCCTCACTGTGCGGGGGCGGCGCAAACAGGTCCACCTGCGCCTGCGCCTCGCTGGCTTTCGTCTCCAGCGTGGCCAGCGCGTGCTGGGCGTGGTTCAGCACGGCGGCGGGCATGCCGGCCAGGCGCGCCACGTGGATACCGTAGCTCTTGCTGGCCGGGCCGGCTTGGATCTCGTGCAAAAAGACAATGTCGCGGCCGGCCTCGGTGGCGCTGACGTGCACATTGACGGCGCGATGGTGCTGGGCGGGGAACTCGGTCAGCTCGAAGTAGTGCGTGGCGAATAGGGTGTAGGCCTGGGTCTTGTCGTGCAACTGGGTGGCAATCGCGCTGGCCAATGCCAGGCCGTCAAAGGTGGAGGTGCCGCGGCCGATTTCGTCCATCAGCACCAGCGAGTTCGGCGTGGCGGCGTGCAGAATTTGCGCGCCTTCGAGCATCTCCAGCATGAAGGTCGACTGTGCGTTGGCCAGGTCGTCGGCGGCGCCGATGCGGGTGTGGATGGCGTCAATCGGCCCGAGCCTGCACGCTGCTGCGGGCACGTAGCTGCCCATGCTGGCCAGCAGCACGATGACGGCAATCTGGCGCATGTAGGTGGACTTGCCGCCCATGTTGGGGCCGGTGATGATCTGCATGCGCTGCTTCGCACCCAAGCGCGTGTCATTGGCGATGAAGCTTCCCGCGCTAGTCTCATTGAGTCGCATCTCCACCACCGGATGCCGCCCGGCGCTGATCTCCAGGCAGGGCTCCTTGACGAACTGCGGCGCGCACCAGTTCAGCGTCAGTGAACGTTCGGCCAGCGCACACAGCGCGTCGAGTGTCGCGATGGCACGTGCCAGACGCGTGAGCGCCGGTACGTGGGCTTGCAGTTGGTCGAGCAACTGCTCATATAAGAACTTCTCGCGGGCCAGCGCGCGCTCCTGCGCGCTGAGCGCCTTGTCTTCAAAGGCTTTCAGCTCTGGCGTGATGAAGCGCTCGGCGTTCTTCAACGTCTGGCGGCGGCGGTAGTCGTCGGGCACCTTGCTGGCCTGGCCCTGGCTGACCTCGATGTAGAAGCCATGCACCTTGTTGTACTGCACCCGCAGCGTGGCAATGCCGGTGCGGGCTTTTTCGCGTTGTTCCAGGTCCAGCAGGAAGGCGTCGCAATTGGTCTGGATGGCGCGCAGCTCGTCGAGTTCGGCGTCCAGGCCGGCGGCGATCACGCCGCCGTCGCGCACCAGGGCGGCGGGCTCGTCGTGAATGGCCGTTTGCAGCAGTTCGGCGCAACCGGGTGGCGCGGCCAGCGCCTCAGAAATGTGTGCCAAACAGGCCTCCAAGCCTTTCAGGGTATGGCCGAAATGCTCTGATTTTTGTAGCGTGTGACGCAAACCCGTCAATTCACGTGGCCGCACTTGGCGTAGCGCGATGCGCGCCGTGATGCGCTCCACGTCGCTGCTGCCCTTGAGGGCGTCTCGCAGCTTCTGCCACGGCCCCGTGCGAAGGGTGCCGATGGCGTCCAACCGTTGTTGTGCGGTGCCACGCTCCCGCTCAGGCGACAGCAGCCAGCTTTTCAGAGCGCGGCTACCCATGCCGGTCATGCAGGTGTCGAGCAGCGAGAACAGGGTGGGTGCGTCCTCCCCTCGCAGGGTTTGCACCAGTTCCAGGTTGCGCCGTGTGCTGGGTGGCAGGTCAACCAGTTCATCGTTGCGCTGCACCCGCAGGCTGTGCACGTGCGTCAGGGCGCGGCCTTGGGTGTGCTCGGCGTAGGCCAGCAGGGCGGCGCTGGCGGCGTGGGCCAACGGCAGGTCTTGCGCCTGCCAGCTTGCCAGCGTGGCCGCCTTGAGCTGTTCGAGCAACTTGCGCTGGCCCAGGGCGGCGTCAAACTGCCAGTCCGGGCGCGCCGTGATGGATACCGCGCCGCGCTGGATTGCCCCGCGCAGCATCGCCTCAAAGGCGGGTGTGGCGCCGGCGCTAAACAGCAACTCACCGGGGCTGATGCGGTGCACCCAGTCGGTCAACTCGTTACTGGCGCAATCGGCCAGCATCACCTCGCCCTGTGTCACGCTGAGCCAGGCCAGGCCGCAGCGGTTGCGCGGACCTTGGTGCACCGCCAGCAGCAGCGACTCGGTTTTGTCGCCCAGCAGCTCCAGGTCGGTCAGCGTGCCCGGGGTCACCACCCGCACCACCTTGCGCTCGACCGGTCCTTTGCCGCCCACCTCGCCCACCTGCTCACAAATCGCCACCGATTCGCCCAGCTTGATGAGGCGCGCCAGATAGGTCTCGACCGAGTGAAACGGTACACCGGCCATCACCACTGGCTGGCCAGCGGACTGGCCGCGCTGCGTCAGCGTGATGTTGAGCAGGCGCGCGGCCTTCTCGGCATCGGCATAAAACAGCTCATAGAAATCGCCCATCCGGTAGAGCAACAGCGTGTCGGGGTAGTCTGCTTTGAGGCCCAGGTACTGGGCCATCATGGGCGTATGTGGCTTGTCGACTTCGGTCATCCGGGCAAGTCTATCAATTTCAGCTCGCCGGTCAGGGTCGCCGAGGCCAAAACACGCTAGAGTCTGGGGCATGAGAGTCCGCAAATAGGGCCGCAAGTCGATGGAACAGCCGCCCGTGGCCCGCGCCACCGTTGATCAGGATGCGACACCCGCCACGGTGGCGCGGCAGAACCGCATGCTGCACGCTATCAGCGTGGCCCAGTCCCTGGCCATGGCGAGCAGTGACTCCGGGGCGGTATTCGAGGGGCTGTTGACCGAACTGCTCTCTCTGACGCAAGCTGAATACGGTTTCATTGGCGAAGTGTTGTATTCGGATGAAGGCCGGCCCTACCTCCAGACCCATGCCCTGACCAACATCGCCTGGGATGATGCCACCCGCGCGCTCTACGCGAAGCATGCCACCACGGGAATGGTGTTTTCCGACCTGAGTTCACTGTTCGGCGCCGCGCTGGTAACGGGTCAGCCGGTGATCGCCAATGACCCGGCCAATGACCCGCGCCGCGGCGGCTTGCCGCACGGGCACCCGCCCCTGAACGCGTTCTTGGGCGTTCCGATCGAGCATGGGCAGCAACTGGTGGCCATGGTCGGCCTGGCCAACCAGCCTGGCGGCTTCAGTGTGGCGGATGTCGAGTTCCTGGACCCCCTGTGCAAAACCATCGGGCAATTGGTGCACGCGCGCCGCGCCGAACGGCTGCGCCAGCGCGCGCAGGAGGAACTGGAGCGCACGGCGGCCCTGCTGGTGGAGAAATCAGAGTCCCTGCGGTTCACGCTGGACAGCATGAGTCAAGGCATTGTCATGATGGACAAGGACCGCCGCACCACGGTCTACAACCAGCGCGTGCTGGAAGTGCTGGAGCTGCCAGAAAGCCTGCTGGCGGCGCGACCCACTTTTGAGGAAATTTTTGAATTCCAGGCCCTGCGCGGCGACTTTGGAGACGACTTTGCGCTGGTTTCTGCCCGCGCGCGCCAACACGTGGCCAGCGGCACGCTTGCCGATTCGCCCGAGCGCTATCAGCGAACCACCCGAGCCGGCCGGGTGATTGAAGTTGTGACCCGCCATTTCCCGCAGGGTCGTTTGGTTCGCACCTATGCCGATGTGACCGAGCAGCAACAGGCGCTGGGCCGATTGCGCGAGAGCGAGCAGCGTTTTCGCAGCTTGACGCAGCTCTCGTCGGACTGGTATTGGCTGCAGGATGAGCAGTTTCGCTTCATCCAGTTCGAGGGCGAGCGGGAAGTCAAGACACGGCGGCGCGAAGCCGCCGATTTGGGTCGGACACGCTGGGACATCGGCGCCCTGAATATGCAGGAGGCGGATTGGCAGGCGCACCGCGGCGCGCTGGAGGCACATCAGGCCTTTCGCGAACTGGAGCTGGAGCGGCGCATGCCCGATGGCAGCAGCTACTGGATCGCCATCAGCGGCGAGCCGATATTCGATGAGCAGGGTGTGTTTCGCGGCTATCGCGGCATTGGCTGCGATATCACCTCGCGCAAGCTGGCTGAAGCGCAGATCGAGCGGCTGGCGTTCTATGACGCCCTGACCGGGCTGCCCAATCGCCGTTTGTTGCATGACCGCCTGCAACAGGCGGTGGCCGTGGGCGCACGCCGGCGCGGCTACGGGGCGCTGCTGTTCATTGATCTGGACAACTTCAAGGCCATCAACGATACGCAGGGCCACGACGTGGGCGACGAATTGCTCAAGCAAGTGGCAGCGCGCTTGAGCCAGTGCGTGCGCCTGACCGACACCGTGGCGCGACTGGGAGGCGACGAGTTCGTGGTGATGCTCGACGAGCTTGACGAGGGCGAGATGCAGGCCGCGGCACAGGCCGAAGCCATTGGCCGAAAGATCCTCGCCGCATTGAACCTGCCGTTTGAGGTGGCGCGCCAGAGCCACCACAGTTCCCCCAGCATTGGCGTGGCCGTGTTTGGCGAGCAGCGTGAGTCCGCCGACGAGTTGCTCAAACGCGCTGATCTGGCGATGTACCAGGCCAAGGCGGCGGGGCGCAACACCATGCGTTTTTTCGACCCCCAAATGCAGGCGGTGGTGAGCGAGCGCGCCGCGTTGGAGGCCGACCTGCGCCTGGGCTTGGCGCGCGGCGAGCTGTTGCTGCATTACCAGCCGGTGGTCGATGCCCACGGGCAGACCACCGGCGTGGAGGCACTGGCGCGCTGGCAACACCCGAGTCGGGGTTGGGTGTCGCCGGCTCGGTTCATTCCCTTGGCCGAGCAGTCTGGCTTGATTTTGCCGCTGGGGCAGTGGGTGCTGGAGGTGGCCTGTGGTCAACTGGTGGCCTGGAGCGCGCTGCATGCCAAACGGGGCTGGAGCATGGCGGTCAACGTCAGCGCCCGGCAGTTCCGGCATCCCGACTTTGTGCAGCAAGTCTTGGACACCTTGCGCACCACCGGCGCCAATCCCTATCGCTTGAAGCTGGAACTGACCGAAAGCCTGCTGGTCACGGACATCGACGATGCCATCGCCAAGATGAGCGAGCTGCGATCCATTGGCGTGAGCTTTGCGCTGGATGATTTTGGCACCGGCTACTCCTCGCTCAGCTACCTGCAGCGCTTGCCGCTGGATCAGCTCAAGATCGACCAGTCCTTTGTGCGCGACGTGCTCAAAAACCCGAATGACGCCGCCATCGTGCGCACCATCCTGTCGCTGGCCCACAGCATGGATCTGTCGGTGGTGGCCGAGGGCGTGGAGACCCGTGGCCAACACGAGTTCCTGGCGCAGTGTGGCTGCAAGGCCTTTCAGGGCTACCTGTTTGGCAGGCCGGCGGCTGCGGTAGCGTAAGCTGTCGCGTGAGTTCTCACAACCGCTACGCCGCGCGCATGGCGCGTCGGGCACTTGCGGCACAATGGTCCGACCAGCCTGTAGCAAATGTGTGATCTACCCCTGTGACCAGCCAACCTCCGGCCCATGTGGCTACCGAGATCGAGCGCCTGCGCGCTGAGCTGCAGGCAAGTCACCTGCGCCTGCAGGCGGTGGTGCAGGCTTGCGGCTCGCTGCTGGGAACGCTGGAGTTCGAGCTCGCCTTGAGCGACGAACTGCTGCTGATTGGGGCAGACGCCATGGCCGACCGGCTGTTGGGCAAACCCTGCGCGCCTTTTTTTGGACGCTCCATCCTGGCCTTCCTGCCCGGCTTGGTGGTGACGCCTTTGCCCGCCGAGCTGAGCAGCGTGGCGCGTGACGGGGGCGTGGTGGAGCCAAGGTCGTTGTTGGGCGAGGGCATTTTGTCCGGGCGCACTTACCAGTTCTTCGCGTTCCAGTCGGCCCCCAATCGGGTCGTCGCCAAGTTCTGGGAGGGATCGGGTGCCCCCGAGGTGCGGCGGATGGCGGAGCGCTCGCAACAGCAATTGCGGGTGGTGTTTCGCGATAGCCCGGTGGCGATTTCGATGACCCGAGTGTCGGACGGCGTGTACGTGGACGTCAACGAGGAGTGGTGCCGGCTGACGGGGGTGTCCTTTGACCAGGTGCTGGGCCGTACGGCGATTGATCTGGGGTTCTGGCATGACACCGCCGAGCGTGACGCCGGCACCCGGCCGATGCGCGAGACCGGGCACTTGCGCAATTTGGATCTGCGGTTCGTGCGCGTGGACGGTGAAAAGCGCGTCCTGCAACTCAATGGATCACGTATCGAGATCGACGGCACCGCCTATTTTCTGAGCTACCTGAAGGATGTGACCGCTGAACGCGCCGCCCAGGCCGCATTGGCCCAGAGCGAGCAAAGGCTCAAGGAGAGCAACAACCACCTCAGTGAGCAGATCGAGTTGTTCGAATCCATGGAGAACCTGGCCATCGTTGGACATTGGGTATCGCGGCCTGGCGGTGACGGTTTGATCTGGTCAGGCGGCCTGTACGCGCTGGCGGGTCTGCCCCCCGGCAGCGTGACCAGCACCACGGCCGCGCGTAGTCGCATTCTGGAGCAGGACCGGGCGACTTTTGAGGCCGCGTGCGCCAGACTTGATGGCGCGACGGTGGAGTTCCGCTGGGCGCATCCGGATGGTCGGGTGCGCTGGTTGCGCTCGCGCATGCACCGCCGCTACCGGCAGGGCGAGGCGGTACTGGATTTTGGGGTGGTGCAGGACGTGACCGCCGAGCGTGATGTCGCCTTGGCCTTGCATGACCGATTGACCTTCATTCAGAAGGTCACCAGCCGAGTCCCTGGCGTGGTGTTTCAGTTGCGGCGCAAGCCGGATGGATCGTTTCAGTTCCTCTACATCAGCGAGCCGGTGCGGGAGATTTATGGCGGCGTGTCACCCGAGGAGGTGTTGCGCGATGCCAGTCGTACGCTGTCCCTGCACCATCCGGATGATCTGCCAGGCTTCTTGTCCACCCTCATGGAGTCCGCCCGTGAACTGACGCCTTGGCGTCATGAATACCGACTGCGCTTTGCCGATGGCTCGGTGACCTGGCTGTCGGGCCAGGCGGTTCCCGAGGCTGAAGCCGATGGCGGCGTGGTGTGGAACGGCGTGACCACCGACATCACGCCGCGCAAGTTGGTCCAGGAACGCCTGGGCGAGAGCGAGGCCCGCTTTCGCGCCCTGACCAAGCTGTCCGCCGATTGGTATTGGGAGCAGGATGCGCAATTTCGTTTTGTGCGTTTCGAAGGCGCCATGGTGGCGGGCGCGGGAAAAGGAGCCGTCAACCGAATCGGCAAGACCCGTTGGGAGGTGGGCGCGCTCAACATGCGCGCGGCCGACTGGGACCAGCACCGCGCCGCGCTGCAGGCGCACGAGACTTTTCATGACCTGGAATTGCAGGAAATCGACGCGCAGGGGCGCAAGTTCTGGATGACCATCAGCGGCGAGCCGATCTTCGATGCGCAGGGGGTATTCAAGGGCTACCGTGGCATTGGCCGCAACATCACGGGCCGCAAGCGCGCGGAAGAGAAGATCGAGCGGCTGGCATTCTTCGACCTGTTGACCGGCCTGCCCAACCGACGTCTATTGATGGACCGGCTGCAGCACGCGCTGGCCCTGGGCGACCGGGCCCGCCGGCCCGGCGCGCTGCTGTTCATCGACCTGGACAACTTCAAGGACCTCAACGACACCCAAGGTCACGACACCGGCGACCAGTTGCTCAAGCAAGTGGCGATTCGGCTAGGTGAGTGTGTACGCAGCGCTGACACGGTGGCGCGGCTGGGCGGGGATGAGTTTGTTGTAATGCTGGAGGACCTGAGCAACGAGCCACCCGAGGCCGCGGCGCTCGCCGAATCAGTGGCGCGCAAGATCCTGACCACCCTCAATCAGCCCTACCGGCTGGGCGGGCAGGTGCACCACAGCACGCCCAGCATCGGCATTGCCTTGTTCCATGATCAGATCAGCAGCGTGGACGACTTGCTCAAGCGGGCCGATTTGGCCATGTACCAGGCCAAGGCCGCCGGGCGTAACACACTGCGCTTCTTTGACCCCCAGATGCAGGTGGTGGTAGCCGCCCGGGCCGAGCTGGAGGGGGATTTGCGTCTGGGCTTGCAGCGCGACGAACTGCTGCTTCATTACCAACCAGTGGTGGACGAGTCAGCCCGCGTGATCGGCGTCGAGGCGCTGGTGCGCTGGCGCCACCCCAAGCGCGGCCTGGTGTCGCCTGGCGAGTTCATTGGTGTGGCCGAGCAGACCGGGCTGATTTTGCCCTTGGGTCAGTGGGTGCTGGCGCAGGCTTGTGCCCAGTTGGTTGCGTGGTCAGCCCTGCCGACCACTGCGCGGCTGACGGTGGCGGTGAACGTGAGCGCACGCCAGTTTCGGCACGCCGAGTTCGCCACGCAGGTGCTTGAACTGCTGCGTGTCAGCGGCGCCAACCCCTATCGACTCAAGTTGGAGATTACCGAGAGCCTGCTGCTGAGCGACATGGACGATGCGATCCAGAAGATGACCGAACTGCGCTCCATCGGGGTCAGTTTCGCGCTGGATGATTTTGGCACCGGATATTCGTCATTGGCCTACCTCAAGCGGCTACCGTTGGAGCAGCTCAAGATCGACCAGTCGTTTGTGCGCGATGTCATGACCGACCCGAACGACGCCGCCATTGCGCTGGCGGTGTTGACGCTCGGGCGCAGCCTGGGCCTGACCGTGGTGGCCGAGGGAGTCGAAACACCCGAGCAGCACGCATTGTTGCGCAACCACGGTTGTTGTGTGTTTCAGGGTTATCTGTTCGGCCGGCCGGTGCCGATCGAGGCGCTCGACTTGCGCTCGGCGGCGCAGGCAGTCTCGTCAGTCAACTGGATGATCTGACGCTGGCGCGCTCAGAACTGGCGCTGCCTGGCGCACGGCGGCCTTGTCGCCAGCGCCAGCAAACTTGCTGTACTTGCCCACGATGCTGACCAACTGCCCATAGATCTTGGGACTGCCGGCCAGGCATTCCTTCTGGTGCAAAAAGTCGCTCTCGCCCGTGAAGTTGCCTACCAGCCCGCCGGCTTCGGTGACCAGCAGCGAGCCAGCGGCCACATCCCAGGGCTGCAGGCCGGTCTCAAAAAAGGCGTCGGTAAAGCCTGCGGCGACGTAGGCCAGGTCAAGCGCGGCGGCGCCGGGGCGGCGCAGGCCGGCAGTGCGCTGCATCACCTCGCCCATCATGCGCAGATAGGCGTTGAAGTCGTCGCCGGGGCGGAACGGAAAGCCGGTGGAAATCAGGCACTCCTGCATGCGGGTGCGCTTGGAGACGCGAATGCGCCGATCATTCATGTAGGCGCCACGGCCCTTGGTGGCGGTAAACAGGTCGTTGCGGCTGGGGTCGTAAATGACGGCCTGCTCGATCTTGCCCTTGACCGCCAGCGCGATGCTGACGCAATACACCGGCAAGCCGTGAATGAAGTTGGTGGTGCCGTCCAGCGGATCAATGATCCAGACATAGTGGGAATCCTTGGCGCCATGCTCGCTGCCCGACTCCTCGGCCAGAATGCCGTGCCCTGGGTAGGCGGTCAGCAGCATGTCGATGATGGCTTGCTCGGCCGCATGATCGACCTCGGTGACGAAATCGTTGACCTGCTTTTGGGAAATACGCACGGCCTCGACATCGAGCGCGGCGCGGTTGATGATGGAGCCAGCGGCGCGGGCGGCCTTGATGGCCACATTGATCATGGGGTGCAGATTGGGGGGCGGCATGGATTGTGAAGGTAAGAGCGGCGGAGTTGACCCGTCGATGCGGGCCGCAGAGTGGGCGATTTTCTCATGAAACCCGGCCACGCCAACTTCTTGCCGCAGTCAGGATCCGTGCTACGCCAGGTGTTTCGTGCGACCGGGCGCCCTTTTCAGGCACCTGGACAGGGGACAATCGAGCCCATGACAACCCGTTTTATCCTGATCCATACCAGCCACGCCGGCAATGTGGGCGCGGCAGCCCGGGCCATGAAAACCATGGGTTTCGATAACCTGGTGCTGGTGGCCCCGCGCTGGGCCAACGTGCTGCGCCGCGAGGAGACTATCCAGCGCGCCAGCGGTGCGCTCGATGTGCTGGCCAAGGCTCGCATCGTGCCCACGCTGGACGAGGCGCTGGACGGCATGACGCACCTGTGCGCCACCGCCATGACCCCGCGCGACTTCGGGCCACCCACACGCACGCCTCGTGAGCACTTTGAATTGCTATTAAAAGAGGAGCGCACCTCGACAGCAGAGCGAGGTTCGACGGCCGATGAGGTACTCGGTGCGCGGCGAGATTGGGTGCCCGAGGGAATGGCATTCTTGTTCGGCTCGGAGCGCTTCGGCATGATCAACGAGGACGTGTATCGCTGCCACGTGGCACTCAGCATTCCCAGTAATCCGCAATTCGGCTCGCTCAATATCGGTGCCGCCTTGCAGGTGATCGCCTATGAATGGCGGCTGGCTTTGGGGGGCTTTGCGGCGCAGGCGGTCACGGTTCCCCCGCAACTTGCCGATGCGCGCCAGTTGGCGGGCATGCTGGCGCACTGGGAGCGCGCGCTGGTGTCGATCGGTTTTCTCGACCCGCACGCGCCCAAGAAGCTGATGCCGCGCCTGAACCAGTTGTTCAATCGAGCGGGCGTCACGCAGGAGGAGATTCACATCCTGCGGGGCATCGCCAAGATGATGGATCGCGTGGCCGCGAAGCCCAATGCCACTGACGGCGAGGCCGCCAAAGCCAGTTAGCCTGAGACCTTGCGAGACAGGCCGCAGGCATGCAGCGGCCAGCACTGTCCTCAACTAGACTATGGGCATGTTTGCCCGCCTCCGCTCCGACATTCAGTGCATCCTCGACCGTGACCCGGCTGCCCGCAGCACCTGGGAAGTGCTCACTTGCTACCCCGGCTTGCATGCCCTGGTGTTGCACCGACGCGCCCACTGGTGCTGGACCCACGGCATGAAGTGGCTGGGTCGCTTTATCTCCCACCTGTCACGCTGGTTTACCGGCATCGAAATTCACCCTGGCGCCGTTATTGGCGAGCGCGTGTTTTTTGACCATGCCATGGGCGTGGTGGTGGGCGAGACTGCGGAAATCGGTGACGGTTGCACCATTTATCAGGGTGTGACGCTGGGCGGCACCTCGCTCTACAAGGGTGCCAAACGTCACCCGACGCTGGGCAAGGATGTGGTGGTCAGTGCCGGCGCCAAGGTGCTGGGTGGTTTTGAGGTGGGTGACGGCGCCAAGATTGGCAGCAATGCGGTGGTGATCAAGCCGGTGCCGGCCGGTGCCACGGCAGTGGGCATTCCGGCGCGCATCATCCCCAGCAAGACCGGTGAAAGCGCCGACGTCACCTCGCCGGAGCGCAAGTTCAACGCCTACGGCATAACGCTGGAAGACGACCCCCTGAGCCAGGCGATGCACGGCCTGATCAACAACGCCTCGTCGCAGGAGCATCAGATCGCCCTGCTGTGGAAGGCCATAGAAACCCTGCAAGCCAACCGCTCCGGCACCGACTGCGTGCCGGGCGACGCGGCTCTCAAAGAATGCTTTGAGGCGGAGAAGCTCAACCAGTTGGTGGGGGAGTAGGTCCGGATGCCGACGCCCTTACGCGGCAGCAGGCGCGCGAATCGCGCTCTTCGGGCGAAACGCCTTGCATACCGCGTCATCGGTTTCCAGGTAAGGCCCGCCAATCAGGTCGATGCAGTAGGGCACGGCCGCAAAAATGCCCGCCACGACCGACTGCCCGGTGGCGTCTCGCACGCCTTCCAGGGTTTCCTGGATCGACTTGGGCTGACCGGGCAGGTTGATGATCAGGGTCTGACCCCGAATCACCGCCACTTGCCGCGACAGGATGGCCGTGGGCACGAAGTTCAGGCTGATGGCGCGCATCTGTTCACCAAAGCCGGGCATCAGCTTGTCAGCCACCGCCAGGGTGGCCTCCGGTGTCACGTCGCGCGGGGCGGGACCTGTGCCGCCGGTGGTGAGCACCAGGGCGCAACCCGCGTCAACCAGCTCGATCAGGGTCTGGCTGATGGTGGCTTGTTCGTCGGGGATCAGGCGCGGCTCGAACTGCAGCGGGTTCTTCAGCGCTCGCGTCAGCCAGTCCTGCAGCGCTGGCAGGCCTTTGTCCACATAGACCCCGCTGGAGGCGCGGTCGCTGATCGAGACGATGCCGATCTTGACCGCATCGTGGGCGGGCTCGGTGGGTAGGTTCATGCGTGGTCTCCGGCTTCGTCCGCGGCGCCGCCCAAGTGCTGCCGCACGATCTGAAAGATGTCGCGGTAGGCGCGGCCATGGCGCAAGGCTTCGCCTGGTTTTTCGGGTTTGGCATCCTTGCGCGCCTGGCGAATCAGGGCGCGCAGTTGCTGCGAATCGGTGTTGGCGAAGGCGCCCATCCACTGGCCGAAGGCATCTTCGTCGGCAATCAGGCGGTCGCGCCATTGTTCGGCCTGGTGCAGGGCCAGGTTGTCCTGGGCCGAGCCGCTGTGTTGCTCGTCGAGTGCCTGGCGAATCTGCTCCAGCACCTGCGGTTCGAGCAATCGCATCAGCTTGCCGATGTACTGCATCTGGCGGCGTTTGCCCTCGAAGTTGGTGATGCGTTTGGCCTCGGTGATGGCATCGCGGAACTTCTCTGACAGGTCCAGCCGCGCCATCAGGTCCGCGCGCAAATCCAGCAGTTCGGTGCCGAGCTTTTGCAGCGCATCACTCTCGTGTTTGAGTTCGGTCCGGCTTGGCTCATCGCTGCCCTTGAGCTCGCGTTTCAGTTCAAGATCGAGCTCGCTACCCAAGGCGACAAATTTGCCTTTGACGAAGTAGCCTTTGGTGGGTTTGCGTGACATGGTTGGGGTGCGGACGGGATACGGACGGGGCGGGGCGGACCCACAGGACGAGCCCCGGTATCATAGCCTCCGATATGAACAAACCCAACACCCCCCCGTCCCGTCCGAATGCACACAGCGGATTCAGCTACAGCCGGGCGTTTTTTGAATCGCTGGTGGATACTGCGCTGGCTCACGCCAAGAAACTGGGTGCCACCGACGCTGGCGCGGAAGCCTCCGAGGGCTGCGGCCTGAGCGTGTCGGTGCGCAAAGGCGAACTGGAGAACGTGGAGCGCAATCGCGACAAGTCGCTCGGCGTAACGGTCTACGTGGGCCAGCGGCGCGGCAATGCCAGCACCTCCGATTTCTCCAAAGCGGCGATCAAACAGACTGTGCAGGCGGCCTATGACATCGCTCGTTTCACCGCTGAAGACCCTTTTGCCGGCTTGCCCGATGCACAGGACGTACAGGCGAGCCAGGACCAACGCACCGACCTTGACCTGTTTCACCCCTGGCTGATCGACAGCGAGCAGGCCGCCCAACTGGCGATGGTCTGTGAGGCTGCGGCGCTGCAAACGGACAAGCGCATCACCAACAGTGAGGGTGCGGCCGTGTCGGCGCAGCAGTCGCACTTTTTTAGCGCACACACGCGCGGCTTTCGGGGCGGTTATGCCAGTTCGCGCCAGTCCTTGTCAGTCTCGCCGATCGCCGGCAAGGGTGATGACATGCAGCGCGACGCCTGGTACAGCTCACAGCGCAGCGCCGACGATCTGGCCGCGCCCGAGGCCATCGGCCGCTACGCCGCCCAGCGCGCGCTCAGTCGACTGCACGCCCGCAAGATCGCCACGCTGGAGTGCCCGGTGTTGTTCGAGTCGCCCCTCGCCGCAGGCCTGCTGGGCAGCTTCGTGCAGGCGATCAGCGGCGGCTCGCTGTACCGCAAGAGCACGTTCTTGCTCGATTCGCTGGGCAAACCGGTGTTTCCCAAACACATCGACATCCTGGAAGACCCGTTTGTCAAACGCGGCAAGGGCAGCTCGCCATTTGACGATGAAGGTGTCAAGGTGCAGCCGCGCGCCGTTGTCAAGGGCGGCAGGGTTCAGGGCTACTTTTTGAGCAGTTATTCAGCGCGCAAGCTGGGCATGAAGACCACTGGCAATGCGGGCGGCTCGCACAACCTGATTTTGAGCTCCAGCCTGACCCGCGCCGGTGATGACCTCGATGCCATGCTGCAAAAGCTCGGCACCGGTCTGTTTGTCACCGAGTTGATGGGCAGTGGCGTGAACTATGTGACCGGAGACTATTCCCGTGGCGCCAGTGGCTTCTGGGTGGAAAAGGGTCGCATCGCCTTCCCGGTCGAGGAGATCACGATTGCCGGCAACATGAAAGCCATGCTCAAGGGTATCGAAGCGGTGGGGGCGGACCGCTACAACTACGGCGCCAAAACAGTCGGATCGATTTTGGTCAACCGGATGAAGGTGGCGGGGAGCTGAATGGCGCGCGCAAGTTCGGGCCGGGTGTCGAATGGCGCCTTGGCGGTCGTGCTGGCGTGGGCGCTTTGCAGTCGTGGCGCCCTGGCCCAGGATCTGCCGGCCGATCATGCGGAGTGGAGCCTGGAGACCGGTTATCTCACCAAGGTCAAGCACAACAGTCCCCTGGATTACCGGGTCGTGCCGACGCAACTGGTGTGGCGCAGCCCGGCCGTGTTCGACCTGTGGCGGCACAACGATGGAACCCGTTTGCTGTTTCGCCATCGCCTGGCCTTGCTGGTCGAAACCTTGCCGCGTGGCGCTGAAGACTTCTACCTGGGCTTCTCCGGTGCGCCGTCGATTGAACTGTGGCTACCCAACAAGACCACCGCCGCGTTCTTCTCCATCGGTGGTGGCGCGGGCTACATCAACGCCAAGGGCGTGGAGGGCGGGCAGGGCCAGAGGCACACGCTCAACTGGTTCACGCAGCTCGGACTGCGCCAGCAGTTGGGCAAGAACCTGGCGCTGTCGGGATCAGCCTACTTCGTTCACCACTCCAATCTGGGCATGACCAATCCCAACCCGGGCATTGATGCGTTGGGGTTGAACCTGGGGTTGATCTGGAGATTCGACTAACTTTTATGAATCCTGAGCGACGCCCCGGATGATGAAAGAGACCCGTCATCGCGAGGCCGCAGGCCGTGGCGATCCAGGTGTTGGCGCACCAAGATGGATTGCCACGTCGCTTCGCTCCTCGCAATGACGCCGCTACATGCCTTGTGAATCTCAAGTCGCTGGCCGCTACGGTCTTTCACGTCAAGGGCTTTCAATCAGGCGCCGTCGAAGGCGCTCATCATTTGCTGTCGCGAGGTGTACACGACCACGATGTCCAACTGAGCCACTTCGATTTCGCCGGTCGTGACGCTTGCCGCCACCTGCACGGCCGTGGGAGCCATCTGACGGCAATGCATCACAAACTCCACGTCCCGCTCGGGCTGCACCGGGTGTTTGAATAGGCACTTGCGGACCGAGGCCAGCACGCCGAGCAAGTCGCCAGTGAGGGACCGGACGTAGGGGTCACCCGCCAGCAGGCCGGCTCCGGCCAACTGGGCCATGGCTTCGATCAGTAGCACGCCGGGCACCACCGGCAGCCCGGGGAAGTGGCCCTGAATCACCGCATTGGCCAGTGGCCAGCGTGCCGTGCCTTTGAAGTGGTGTTTGCCTTCGACGGTCAGGTGCTGGCAGACGAAGATGTCGCCCCGGTGCGGCAGCAGCGCTTCGATCTCGGTACGGCCCAGGGCGAAGGGATAGTGAAGGACTTCCTTGGTCATGGCGCGTAACGGCGCGCGAGCAGGGTCGCATTGCTGCCACCAAACGCGAAAGAGTTGGACATCACTGCCTGAACGTTGCAACCGTGTCGCGCATGCAGCGGTATGAAGTCCAGGTCGCAGCGCGGGTCCGGCTGATCCAGGTGCGCGGTGGGCGGCAGAGAGCCGCTGTTCATCGCCATGATGCTGAGCGCAAACTCCATGGCACCGCCAGCGCCGATCAGGTGGCCGTGCAATGCCTTGGTCGAACTGACGGCCAGTTGGTCGGAGAATGGACCAAATACGGCGCGAATGGACTGGGTCTCGATCACGTCGCCCATGTCCGTGGCCGTGCCGTGTGCGTTGAGGTACTGAACATCCTGCGGACCAAGCCTTGCCTCGTCAAGCGCTTGTTGCATGGCCGCGACTTGCCCGTGCACGGTTGGTGTGGTGAGGTGTTCCGCGTCGCTGCTGCAGCCGTAGCCGCCCATCTCCGCGACCACCTTGGCTTGGCGCTTGATGGCGCGGGTCTCGCTCTCCAGGACCAGCGCAGCGGCACCTTCGCCCAGCACAAAGCCACTGCGGCCGAGCGAAAATGGGCGGCAACTGCGTTGCGGGTTGGCACCGTCGGACTTGGCCATGACACGCAGTGCATTCCAGGCCATCAAGGAACCGGCAGTCAACATCGCTTCGGTCCCTATGACCATTGCAGCGTCGATGTAGCCGTGCCGGATGGCGCGAAATGCCTCGCCGATGGCCACCGCCGACGACGCGCACGCGACGCAATAGGTGTTGCTCGGGCCCCGCAGACCATAACGCATGGACACCGCTGCCGCGGCGGCATTGGACATCATGCGGGGCACCGACAAGGGGTGCATGATGGTCGGATTCTGGCGCGCATGGGTGGGGGTGTGGACCGCCTCGAAGTAGCGCGTGTACAGGCTGTCCAGAGTGTGGGCGCCGCCGAAGCCGATGCCAACAAAGACGCCGAAGCGGGTCGCGTCGACCGGGGCGGCGGCGATGGCCGCGTCGGCCAGGGCCTCTTGGGCCGCCACCAAGGCGAACTGAACAGCGCGGTCCAGCGCGCCATATTTCTTGTCCAGCAGCGTGTCGGGTTCAACGGCAGCGGGTGCTAGCAGGACATGGGGCAACCGCGCCGTGATGTCGTCTGGTGCCGGCCGGACCGCGCTGCGGGCCTCCAGCGCTGCGGCAAAACTTGCCGCCTTGTCCGCGCCGAGCGGGGAAGTGATGCCAAGCCCGGTGACGAGTACCCGCTTCACTCAGCCGCCAGCCTGGGCAGCGTCCATCGCGGGTAGTTGGCCATTGTGGTGGGCACGCACGGACGCTTCAATTTCGGCCACCATCTGCGCGTAACTCATGGTCAGGAAGCGCATGGGGTCGGCGATCTGAAAACCGAACTTGTCTTCGACTTCGAACAGCATTTCGAGCAGACCCAGCGAGTCCAGCTTCAGATCGGCCACCATGAGGTCAGTTTGTCTGAACTTCTCCGGATCAACCTCCGCCATGTTGACCAGATAGTCTTTGATGATTTTTTCGAGCATAGGGGATACCTCAGATGCCGGCAATTGTACCGGGGACCCATGCCCGTCCAGGCGTCGCAAGCGCTCGGAATTATCGACAATGGGGAGCCTTCTCCAAGCGCCGGGCCGCGCGCCACGCCGGCCTGGCAGGCGCGTGGGGCGCCCCATCCGATGGCGCACGCTGACGCCGGACCGGACGAAACTGGGTGGCCGAGGGTATAGACTCCCCGGCTGGTGGTCCAGTCCACACACTGCTGCAATGCTGCGGGGTGCGCGCGGATCGAAAGATGAACGATGGGGGATAGTCGATTTTGTCCAAGCAGATGAGTACGCAGAACTTGAGTGTTCGTTATGAGCCGCCTGCGGCTGAGCGCAGTGGATCAAGCCCGGATCAATGTCTGTTGGGGGGCATTTGGCCATCGATGGGTACTGGACAAGCGACGGGGGTCGAGGACCGTCTGTGCCTTCGGGCTCCGATGGCGTGCCTGGGTGGCGAGCGACACGTGCGGCAATGGTGGGGCATAGATGGTCCTGTTGCTTCCTATCGCTCTGTAAGCGGCGGCATCGAAGTGGCCTGCATGCAGACTGCGGAGTTCCTGTTTGCGATCGTTTCTCTGCCCGAGGAGTCGCTGGAGCATCAGAGTTTGCGGGCGTATCAGGCGTTGCTGAAGACGCTGCAAGACCGCAAGTGTCCCCACCTGCTCAGGATATGGAATTTTGTTCCTCGCATCAACGCGTTCGATGGGGGTATTGAGCGCTACCAGTTGTTCAACACCGGGCGCAGGAACGCCTTTCGCGAATCGGGCTATACGCTGAGCGATGGGGCGCCCGCGGCGTGCGCCCTGGGCACGCAATCCGGCGGACTGCGCATCGCCGTGCTCGCTGGCACACGCCCCGCCGTGGCGATCGAGAACCCCCGCCAGGTCAGTTCGTACCACTACCCCAAGCAGTACGGGACCGATGCGCCGATTTTTTCAAGGGCGGCGTGGCTGGCACAGCCATCCGGGGATGACCTGCTCTTTATCAGCGGGACTGCCAGCATTGTTGGCCATCAGACGCTGCACGCCGGGGACACCCTGGCCCAGGTCAAGGAGTCGGTGCGCAACATCGAGGCGGTACTGCATAGCGCCAACCAACGAGCGGGCGCCCCACTGTGGAACCTGGCGGAGCTGACGGGGCGAGTGTACATTCGGCACGCGGCGGACTACCAATTGGTCAGCGAGTACTTGTTGGCGCAAGGCATGACGCGGTTTTGTTTCCTGCAGGCGGATATCTGCCGCGCGGACTTGCTGGTGGAAGTCGAAGCCGAGGGTCAAGCCACGCCGGGCTCCAGGGACTAAGCGATGCTGCGCCTGGGTCAAGTGTGTCTCTTCTACCTGATGCTGTTGTGGCTGGGCTTGATGCTGCTGGTCGGAAACGTCGGCTTGGTGCCGCTGGTACTGACGCCCAAGTCGTTTCGCGAACCCATCGTGCAGCGATTGATCAGCGGCTTGTTTCGCCTGTTTTTGCGGGGCGCCGAGCGTTGTGGGTTGATGCGCCTGGATCTGGGGGGACTCGATGTTCTCAATCGGCGTCAAAATCTAGTGTTGGTCGCCAATCACCCGAGCATGATTGATGTGTTTTTGATCGTCTCGCGGGTGCATCAGGCCGTGTGTCTGATGAAGGCGAGTATTGGCAGCAACATTCTGTTTGGCGTGGGCGCCTACTTGGCAGGTTATGTGTCCAACCAGCAGGTCGACGTGATGTTGCGATCCGCCACGGCGGCGCTCGGGCATGGTCCGCACTTGCTGGTGTTCCCCGAGGGGACGCGTACCACGCGGCAACCGGTGAACGACCTCAAACCCGGCGTGGCCTTGATTGCCAAACGCTCGGGGGCGCCGTTGCAGGCCATTCTCATCAGAACCAATTCACCCTACCTGAGCAAAGGCTGGACCCTGTTGCGCCCGCCCACATTTCCATTGGTCTACCAGGCAACGTTGGGTTCGCAACTGGCTGCGACCGGCAAGAGCGCCGCCACCGCCAGCGCGTTGCAGCGCTACTTTGAGCAGGAGTTGACCTCCTCTATTGATTCGAGTCTGAGGGTCTGACGTGAGCGTGCCTTCCAAATCCCATCTGGTGCTGATTCCTAGCTACAACCCCGGGCGCAAGGTCTATGACACGGTGCGTGAGGCCAGGGTGTATTGGAATCCGGTCTGGGTGGTGGTTGACGGCAGCACCGACGGCACCGCGGCCGGCTTGCTGGACCTGGCGGCGCAAGACGAGGGTCTGCGGGTGATGGTCCGGAGCCACAACCAGGGCAAGGGCGCCGCTGTCCTGTTTGGCTTGGAGGAGGCCGCGCGCCAGGGCTTTACGCACGCCTTGTGCATGGACTCGGATGGTCAGCATCCGGCCGCCCTGATTGCTGATTTCATGGCCTGTTCGCGCCAGGCGCCCCGGTCCATGGTGCTGGGCGTGCCGGTCTTTGATGTCAGTGCGCCGATGTTGCGCGTCAAGGGCCGCCAGGTGTCCAACTGGTGGGCCAATCTGGAGACGCTGTGGAGGGGTATTGGCGATTCGCTCTACGGCTTTCGGGTCTATCCGGTTGACCCATTGTGCCGCGTGATGCGCGGCCAGCGCTGGATGCGGCGCTTTGATTTCGACCCCGAGGCGGTGGTGCGTCTGTGCTGGGCCGGTGTGCCACCGGTGAACCTGCCAGCGCCAGTCAAGTACCTGCGCGCTGAGGAAGGGGGTGTGTCGCATTTCAATTACTGGCGTGACAACTGCTTGCTCACCTGGATGCACACACGCCTGATGATTGGTTTTCTGCTGCGCCTGCCGCTCCTGCTATGGCGCAAGTTCTTTCCTCCAACCCGGTGATCCCCTATGAATGCTCCCGTCGAATCAACTCCTTCCACCGGGGCTCCGCACGCTGCGCTGACCGACTACTACCGCGATGAGCAGGCCAGGGCCGGCTTCGTGCGTGACATGTTTGACAGCACGGCCGAGGACTACGACCGCATGGAGCGCATCCTGGGATTCGGTACTGGCCTGTGGTATCGGGGCCAGGCGCTGGAACGGGCCGGCCTCAAGCCCGGGATGAGGGTGGTCGACGTGGGGGTGGGTACAGGCCTGGTGGCACGCGAGGCCGCGCGCATCGTGGGCGAGGCCAGCCTGGTGACTGGCGTCGACCCCAGCCCCGGCATGATGGCCAATGCCAAGGTGCCGGCGGGCGTGGTGCTGGTGCCGGGCAGCGCCGAGGCGATTCCCTTTGCCGACGCCCACTTCGATTTCTTGAGCATGGGTTACGCACTTCGACACATCAGCGACCTTCTGGTCGCGTTTCGCGAGTTCCATCGTGTCATGAAACCGGGCGCCAAGCTGTGTCTGCTGGAAATCACTTGTCCCGAGAGCCGTTGGGGGCGCTTCCTGTTGAAGGTCTACATGAAGGGCTTTGTGCCCTTACTGGCGCTGCTGGTTGGTCGCAAGAAGAACACCCGCCAACTGTGGCGCTATTACTGGGACACCATCGAGGCCTGTGTGCCGCCCGAGCAGGTGCTGGCCATGCTCAAAGCCGCCGGTTTCACCGAGGTGCGCCGGCACATCGAAGTCAAGGGCATGAGCATTCTGGCGGAATACCAGGCCAGCAAGCCGCTGTGATCCGATGAGTCGCGCCTTGCGTGGCCCTTGGCATCAGCCATGCCCAGCATTTTGACCCAGTAACTCTGCACGGCGTACCTCGGATGTCGGGTCCGGTCATGTTGTTTCACTTGCTGCTTGAGCGCCTGTCGCGTCAGGAATTGGCTCGCGAACCGGAACCGCAACTCATCATGGACGACCCGCTCCAGGTTGCCGCGTTTGTTGCGAGCGGGGGCGAGGAGGGGGTTCTGGCGTTCACCCACCTCTATCACGCGGTGCACATGACGCCGCTGATTCGGCCCGGCGAGCGTGTGCTGGACCTGGCCTGTGGGCCAGCCAATCAGTTGGCGCAGCTTGCCCTGCTCAATCCCGATGCCCACTTCATCGGGCTCGATGCCTCGGCCAACATGCTCCAGCGTGCCCGCGACACGCTGGCGCGCAACGGTGTACACAACGTTGAACTGGTGCGCGGCGACATGACCCGTTTGCAGGGTATCGATGACGCGGCCATGGACGGCGTGATCTGCACCATGTCGCTGCACCATCTGCCTGACCGGGCCGCGCTGCGGGCCACCCTGGGGGAGGCCGGACGGGTGCTCAAGCCCGGTGGCGGCATCTACTTTGTCGATTTCGGGCGCTTCAAGCGCGCCAGTACGCAGCGCTTCTTTGCATTCGACCGGCGCGATTGCCAGAGCGCGCAGTTCACGCGGGACTATCTCCAGTCGCTCAAGGCGGCTTTCAGTCTGCAGGAGTTGTCCGAGGCTGCCGCCTTGCTGGGAGCCGGTGTGCGGCGCTATGTGACGCCGCTGGCGCCATTCATGGTGGTGTTCAAAAGTGCTGCGAGACGCCCGATGGACGTGGCCACCGAACGGCTGGTGCGTCAACACCACGGTCGCCTGACGCCATCGCAGCAGCAGGATTTTCGGGTCTTCGCGCGCTGGTTTCGCGGTGCCGGCTACACCTTGCCGTGCACCTTGCCTTGACGGGCGCAAACCATCCACAAGGTGGACAGCCGACATCCGACGATCAGTTGAGGACAGAGCGTCGCTACGCTCCGGTCTGTCCCGCAAGTTTTCAGGCTATGCCGCCATTGATGGAGATGACCTGCCCGGTGATGTAGGCAGCCTGATCCGAGGCCAAGAAAGCCACCAGATCGGCCACTTCGTGGGCCTGGCCGGCACGCTTCATGGGCACCAAGCGCTCAATCGCCGCGGTGTCGAAGGCGCCCTGGCTCATGTCCGAGGCAATGATGCCGGGAGCCACCGCATTGACCGTGATGCCCCGGCTGGCCAGTTCCAGCGCCAGTGACTTGCTGGCCGCGTGCAGCGCGCCTTTGGCTGCCGCGTAGTTGGTCTGCCCGCGATTGCCGGTGATCCCCGCCACCGAGGTGACTGAGATGATGCGACCCCAGCGACTGCGCACCATCGGCATGGTCAGCGGCTGGGTGACGTTGAAGAAGCCGTGCAGGGACACGTCGATGACGCTGTGCCATTGCGCGCGGCGCATGCCCGGGAAGGCCGCGTCGTCGTGAATGCCCGCGTTGTTCACCAGCACCTGAATTGGCTCATCGCGCAGCAGCGTCTCCAGGGCGGTCTGGGTGGCGGCGGCGTCCACTACGTCGAACTGAATTGCCTGCGCCGAGCCGCCGTTGGCGATCAGTTCGTCGCGCAGCGCCTGCGCTGCCACCAGGTTGCGGTGGGCGTGCACGATCACATGCAGACCGTCAGCCGCCAGACGGCGGCAAATCGCTGAGCCGATGGCGCCACTGCCACCGGTGACGAGTGCGCGTCTCATGCTGGCGGTGCCTTGATCATGACGCTGGCGCGACCGGATAACACAACAGTCTCGTCAGCATGCAGTTCGAACTGATAGAGCAGGCTGCCGGAATTGCCGGCGATGCGCCGTGCGTGAACCACCAAGTCAGCGTCGATGTCGTCCAGGCGGGTGCGTTGCCATTGGACGTCACGCACGCTGGTCAGAAAGCCAACCGCCGGCGGGCCATCGTTGGCCGCCAGCAAGGCACCATGCACCGCCATCGCCTGCGCCGCGAATTCGATACCGTTGGCGATGCCCAGACGCCCATCGATACGCAGCGGATTGGCGGCACACCGGTGGCTGACGGCCCGGCAAGTGATGTCGTCGTCGCTCCACCGTTCCACCGAGTCGAGCAGACACATGGTGCCCTGGTGCGGGATGTGGGCGGCTATCCAGGCGTGGTCGCGTTTCATGGAGTGACCTCGATGGCGAGATTGGGCGCGCCGAGGTAGTCGATCACCACCGAGCCGGTGCCGCCCCGTGCCAGGCGTTGCAACAAGGGCAAGCTGCGCGCGGCCGGAATGCGCTGGCGCAGGTCTTCCAGCGCGGGGTCGTCCATCGGCGTGGCGACCGCCGAACTGGGCTCGATGCTGAGTGAGGCGCATGAGGCAGCCGTTTTGTGCGGGTTAAGCAGCAGGCCAACCCCCATGGCGTAGGGGATCTGCCGCAGGGCATAGAGCGGTTCCGGGTAAGCGGTGTCGAAGGCGATCAGCAGGCAAGGCTGACCGGTGCTGACGGCCTGCACTGTGGCCTCCAGCAGGCCAGCAGCGAACGTCGCATCGAAGGCGCACAAGCTGGTGGACGCCGCCATGCAACCCGTGGCGATGCTCCAGTAGCCGGCCGGCGCGTTGTGCACCGAGTTGTGGAAACGCGTGGGCGAGACCGCGCGATCACTCGACGCCAGCGTCTCAAGAATGTTGTGGCAGTTGTCGCAGTCGCCGCCGGTCGAGGAGAACACCGTGTTGAGTTGCGCCGCGTCGGCACCGGCATGGCGTGCCGCCTCAAAACCGGTTGCCATGGCCAGCTTGATCGCCACACCGACGCGGCGGCGTTCCGCCGGTGGCAGGGCATTCACGGGTGGCAATTGAACTGTCGCCAGTTCGAACGGCGCCTGTCCAGTCAATACTTCGCGTGCCAGCGTCCATCCGGCCATGCCAGGGCCGAACAGTCCAATGCCATCGACATGAACCCGCAGCGCGCTCACTGGAGTACCTTCGCGCTCATGCTGCGACCTTGGACAAGATCAGGCTGCAGTTGCTGCCGCCAAAACCGAAAGAATTGCTGAGCACATGGTGCATGGGCTGGTCCAGGTTGGACAGCAAGTAGCGGCTGGTCAGGCGCGGATCGAGTTCTCGCGTGCCCACACCGGCTGGTGCGAAATCGTGGCGCAATGCCAGGGCGCAGATGATCGCCTCCATGCCGCCGGCCGCCCCCAGGGTGTGCCCGGTGTGGCCCTTGGTTGAACTGCACGGAGTGTTGGTGCCAAACAGGGCGCTGACGCCCTGGTCTTCCGCCGCGTCGTTGCTCGGCGTCGCCGTGCCGTGCAGGTTGATGTAGTCAATGTCCGGCGCCTGCAGGCCGGCCATGCGCAGGGCCGACTCCATGGCCAGGCGGGCGCCCAGGCCCTCGGGATGCGGTGAAGACATGTGGTGGGCATCACTGGACTCACCGATGCCGCTCAGGACGATGTCGCCCGCGAGGGCGAGCGTGGCACGCTCGACCAGCGCAAAGCCGGCACCTTCGCCCATCGATATGCCATCACGATGGGTGTCGAAGGGCCTGCACGGCTGGGTCGACACCAATTGCAGGGAGTTGAAGCCATACAGCGTGGTCAGGCAGAGTGAATCGACGCCTCCGACGATGGCCGCATCAATCAGGCCACAACTGATCATGCGTTGGGCACTGCCAAAGGCCTTGGCGCTGGAGGAACAGGCCGTGGACACCACGTGGGCCGGCCCGAGCAAGCCGTAGTAGTGGCGCACGAAATCAGCCAGGGAGAAGCTATTGTGCGTGTGCTGGTAATCGTGGTCCGAGGGCAGGGCGCCGGTGGCTGGATCACGTCGGCGGTAGGCCAGCTCGGAGCTGAGAATGCCCGAGGTGCTGGTGCCCAGAAAGACGCCAAGCCGTGTGGCCCCGTAACGCTGGATGGCGCCGCGCACGGCGCTGGAGAAATCGTCCTGTTCCAGGCCCAGTTGCGCCAGGCGGTTGTTGCGGCAGTCAAAGGCCTGCAGATCGTCGCGTACGGCGAAATCATCGAGTTGATCCACGGCGCCGATGCAGGTGTCCAGATCGACCGTTTCCCAAGGTCGACGTGCCAGGCCGCTGTGTCGTGCCCGCAGCGCCACCAGCGTGGGTGCCAGGCCAGCGCCAAGCGCGCTGGTCAGGGTGAACGAGCTAAGTCGAAGTGGATGCATGCTGTATTCGCCTGAGCAAGTTCCTGGATTTTGGCCAGCGCGCATCATGCCACACGCGCCACCAACATGACGTTGGCGAAGGGGGTGCCTGCGCTCATCGGCAGCGCCTCTACAGAGAAGCCTCGGTCTTCGAGCGCCTGGGTCCATGCGCTGACGGGACGGCACCACATGCGCGCAAGCCGGTGCCCCTGCGCGAACGAGATGCAACGGTCCACCCACTGGCTTGCTGTGAAGCGCCAGCCACTGCCCGCATTGCCCACCCGGGTGACGAAGATACCGCCGCTGCCGAGTGCGGCGCGAATGCGGTCCAGCATCTGATTCTGTTGCGCATGCGGTATGTAGTGCAGCACGTCCAGGATGGCCACGACGTCAAGATCGTTCATATCGGCCACGCGCATGTCGCCGCCCGTCAGTTGCACGCGTTGGCCATAAATGGGTTGCAGCGCGTCATTGCCGCACTGCGCTTCGCGCGCCATCAGCTCGACCCCACGAAAGCTTAAGCCCGACGGGGGGGCTGTGATTTGGGCCGGCCAAGCGCCACGGGCAGCAAGCCGTTCGGCGGCGAGGCACCATGCGGCCAGCAGGCCGCGCCCGCAGCCGAGGTCGAGCACGCGTGCGCCGTTGGGGAAAATGCCGTGTTCGACCAAGGCCGCAAAGATCGGGTCACCCGCAAGCTTGCCGCGCGCCCAATGGTAGTTGAATCGACCAGTGGGCCGATAGGGCGAACAGGCCAGGTCAAGCCACTGCTTCTTCAATTGGGTTTGCATACGGAACGGAGTGTGACAGGGGTGAGTTTGCGGGCGGCCAATTCGTCCAGCAGGCGCGGCAGGACTTCCAGAACCACCGCTTGGCCCGAGACCGTGCGGGCCGAGTTGCCATCGTGCAGCAGCAGGATGTCGCCCCCCGCCAGGTCGCGCGTCAAGCGCGTCAGCACGCGGTCCGGATCGCTGCTGCGCGTGTCGTAGCCGCGGCGGCTCCAACTCGCCAGGCTGATGCCAAGACCGTGGAGCACCGGGTCGAGAAAGGGGTTGCGAAGGCCGGCGAGGGCGCGAAAAAACCGTGGCCGCTGGCCACTGACCGCCTCCAGCGTGGCCTGCGCCGTGCCGATTTCGCGCAGCCAGCCTTTGGGGCCTAACAAGGAATAGTGATTGCGGTGCAACTGACCATGGTTCTCAATGGCGTGACCAGCGGCGGTGATGGCCTGACAGATCTCTGGAAACGCTGCGGCGCGCTCGCCGATGCAGAAGAAACTTGCCTGCACACCATGGGCCGCCAGAATGGCCAGCACCTGCGGTGTGACGGCGGGGTCCGGGCCGTCGTCGAAAGTCAGCGCAACCTCGCCGCGTTGCGCCGCGGCTGCCGGCAAGCGCACGATGTTCGCCCCCAGCAGGGTGCTGCGTGGCCACAGGCCGGCGGCACACAGGGCCAGGTGATTGAGTACCAGCGCGCCCACGGCGATGTGCCACCAGTCGGTGCGGACCACGATCAGCCCCAGCGCGCCCAGGTGCAGGCCTGCGCTGAAGATCAGCAGGGGCGAGGGCCGCCAAGCACGCATTGTCATCTCCTTGCGCAGGCGTTCAGTGCCAGCTTCGACAGCGGGCCATCGTCCAACCAGAGGTGCCAGAGCGCTTTCCAGGTCGGCCAGTCATGCCCGCCGGGCACCACGCGAACCTTGGACGCGGGCAGCAAGTCGGCCATCATGCGCTGCCCGCGCAGAAAACGATCCGCCTCTCCGGTGCCAAGGTATACCGGTGTCGACCATTGCTGGGTGAGGGCCTGCCGGCAGAGCCAGCGCCACCAGACCCGCTCGTCCTTGTGCGCACGCGCAGGTGTGCGGGCCCAGGCCCGCGGGCCGCCCGCCGCGTCGATCTCGGCCAGCACATCACCAGTACCAGGGTAGGGCGCCATGAGATGAATGCCGGCCAAGTGGTCCGCGTGCGCCGCCGCGTAGTGCAGGGCATTGAAGGCGCCCAGTGATATGCCGGTCAGCCATATGGCGCGGTAACCTTGCGCCAACGCCGGTTGTACCACCTGCTCGTGCAAGCTCGAAGCGGTCGTGTTGGCCATCACATGCTGGTAGTTCACATCGGCCAGAACCAGGTCGACCGGGATGTCTCGCTCGCGAAGGGCCGCCACAAAACCGTGGGTGTGAAAGTCGGCGAGCTGGGCTTGCGCGGGCGGCAGCAACACCAGCAGCGTGTCGGCTCGGCCCGGCCCCATGAACTTGTCAGCGAGCACCTGCATTGGACTGCGCCCGTGCAAAGATGGCCGAGAAGACCAGCGCCAGTAAGGCACCGGGTCCCACCGTGGTGCCGATCGCCGACAGTACCGGCACATTGGAAAAACCCAGCAAACCAAAACTTGCCACCGTTGTGAGGTTGGCCACCACCAGGGAAGTCAGGGTTTGCCGACGATCCGCCTCGTTGCTGGGTTGCGCGCCGACGTCAAAGAAGAGTGCGTAGTTGGTGCCAACCGCCACCACCAGCAGCAGCCCGACCAGATGCATGATGTTCAACTGAACGCCGGCCGCCAACAGCACCGCGGTGACGCACAACACGGCGCACACCAAGGGTGTGACCACGCGCAGCGTGCGTGGGACGGAACGCAAGGCGATCAGCAGCAAGGCCGCAATCGCCAGGCAACCCAGGCCCGACAGGATCAAGGCCTCCTTCAGGTAACTGTCGAACACCGCGGTTGTTTCTTCCAGGATGTCGATGACGGTCACGTTGGAGAGCCCCTTGGCGTTCAGCGTGGTGGTGACCTGGCCCAGGTCAATCAGGTCGCCCATTGACCCCTCACCGGTCGGGCGCAAGGGCATCAGCACCAGGTAGTCCTTGTCGCGTTTGACCAGCAGTGAGTCCACCAGCAGCGCCGCGGAGGTGCCGTTGAGGTCGGTTCGCGTCAGGGGCTGCCGGGCTTGTGCGGCTTTCAGATCAGCCAGAAAGCCCTCCAGTCGATCCGGCTTGATCGGCAGCTCCGCCAGGGCTTGGCCGAGGTTTGTACGGGCCTGCTGGCTGTCGGGAATAGCCGCCTGACGCGAGCGCTGCAGCGCCAGGCTGGGCAAGACGAAGGCGGGTGAATTGAATCCACCGATCACCTTGTCCTTGATGAGACTCTGAAGAACGGCGCCAGTTTGTTCAGCGCCTCGCAGGGCGCTCTCCTGGTCCGCCGCTGTGAAGGTTGCCATGTAGCGCATGTCGATCGCGCCCAGGTCGCTTCGGAGTTCCGCGTCGAGTTTCATGTCGGCTTTGGAGATCGGACTGAGCGCGGAGAGTTGACGGTTCCAGACATCACCGGTATGAAAGAGGATGCTGGCGCTGGCCGCGATCAGTACTGCGGCGATCAGCCAGCGCAGCCGCGTGGCGCCCCGCACCAGCCGGTCAAGCACAGCGCCGATGTGCGTGAGATCGCGCAGCGCGACGTGTTGCGGCATCAGGGAGGGCAGCACGTAGCGGGTGACCAGCGCCGCCGCGATCAAGCCGCTGATCGAATACAGACCCAACTGGGACAAACCAGGAAAGCCGGAGAACAGCAGGGCGGCAAAGCCGGCGCACGATGTCAGCACGCCCAGCCGGATGGTGCGCCAGAACGCGCCGGGATTTTCGCCGCCAGCGCGCTGCACGAACAGGTAGATCGAGTAGTCCACCGCCTCGCCGATCAAAGTGGTGCCAAACCCAAGCGTCAGGCCATGCACGTGCCCGAAGCCCAGGCTCACCGCTGCAATACCGACCAGGGCGCCGGAGGCAACCGGGAGCAGCCCGAGCACCAGCAAGGACCCGGACCGATAGACCAGCAGCAGCAGGGACACGACCAGCACGATACTCATGGCCGCCAGGCGGCGCACTTCGCGCTCAATGGTGCCGCGCGCGGAGACCGACATCACGCTCGTGCCGCTCAATACCAGGCGGGTGTCCGCGCTGCGTCCGGCGATCTGATTGAAGCTTTGCCGGATGGCCTCGATGGCCTGGGCCTGGGCCTCGGTGTCGGAGCCGTCGATGCGGGTCTGGGCCAGCAACAAGGCGCGCTTTTCATCGCGGGACGCCCAGGCGCCGCTGACGCTGTGCGGTTGACTGCTGCCGGTGAACTGACCCAGTAGCTGCAAGGTCTCGCCGGTGGGGTCGCGCGGCAGGAGTTGTTTGAGCAACAAGCCTGCGTTGCCGGCCAGGGCGTCGATCGAGTCGCCAATGGATTGCTGCAAGCCCGCGCTGGTGAAGCGCTGGCTGGAGACGGCCGGACTGAGCAAATAGCGGTTGTTGAAGAAGTAGACGCGGTCACGCTCCTGCGTGGCGGCGTCGCCGTTCTGTATTCCCACAAACGAGGGGTGGGCGCGGAGCTTCTCAGCCAATGCGATGGACAGCTTTGCCCGCTCGCTGGCGGTGCCGCCTTCGATGCCAATCATGATGAGCCGCGCGATGATGCCGTCACGTAATTGCTCTACCAGCAATTGCTGACGCTGGTTGGGCAATTTCGGCATGAAGGCCGACAGATCCGCCACAAAACGCGTCTGGGCAATCACCACCAGGCAGACTGTCAGCGCGACCAGCCACAGGCCCACCGGCAGCAAACGGCCGCGCCACGTCATTTCGCGAGAACTTTCGTGATCGCCATGTCTGATCGGTCGCCGTCGGCCTGCTCGAAGCTGATGGTCCTGACCTCACCCAGCGCGCCGCTGATTCGAATGCGGGTGATGAGCTTGGCCATTTGCGCATGCATTGGCGTCAGCACCAACTGCCACTTGTCGACCGAACCGGTCAGCTCCAAGGTGTAAGCCCTCTCCAGCGCGAGCCGGTCTCCGGCCAGCGTGCCGCGAATGCTCTCGACGAAGGCGGCGACTTCAGGGTAGTCCTGAAGGCGGACCTTGAGTCGGCGCCTGTCAGCTTGCTCGATCGTCAGGCTATCTCCCTCCAGGACCAGCGACTCCGGCACTGGCTTGATGGTGCGTTTTTCCAGCCGGTCGGGGGAAGTGAACGCGAGTTCGCCAGAGGACACCAGCGGCTTGTCGACAATGCCGATGTATTTTTTCTCGACAAAGCTGGCCCTGCCCTCCTTGGTCTGGGCCAGCGTGCGCATCAGTTCGGCCACGTTCCACTCTGCTGCCATGGTGGTGGCGGCGGCGAGCAACAGGACCAGGCCGATCAGGGGGCGAACGAGGGTTGAGCTAGGCATGGTCACGGTGCTTGAGATCCCAGAAGTCGTAGAAGTTGAACCAGTTGTACGGGGCGGACTGACAGTAGCGCTCCAGCGCCGACACATAGCGTGCCAGGGTTTCGCGAACCAGGACATCGCGCCCCCGTTTGTCCTCCACCGAGAAGTCGGCGAGCAGCTCAAAATGAACCTCGTAGCGATTGCCGCCCCGGTACAGACCGGCCATGAAATAGACCGGGTGACGCAGCATGGCAGCCATGCGGAAGGGACCGGTCGGGAAGCGCGCGGGCGCCCCAAGGAACGGCAGCGTGAGGTACTGATCGGGACCGGACGTGCGGTCGGCGAGGATGCCAACCATCGTGCCTTCTTCGAGTTTGCCGTGGATGGCGAGGATGGCATCGAGCTTGCCCAGCGCAATGATGTCTTGCATGGCGCGCGGGTTGATCGCGGCCAGGGTTTCGTTGATCTGGCGGGCGTTCTCGGGGTACATCGCCATCGCCATCTTCAGCTTGGGTTGGTCGCGCGCCAGCGAGCGCAGTACCTCGAAGCTGCCCAGGTGCGCCCCGAACAGCAGGAGTCCCTGGTTGCCCGCTTGCAGCTTGTGCAAGGCATCGGTGCCCACGGTTTGGATGTCGAAGAGCTCGTGCCGGTCGTTGAGCAGGTAGACGCGGTCGTGAATGGTGCTGGCAAAGGCGAGGAAATGACGGTACAGGTCGAGCCAGGTGACGGTTCGGCCCAGACACCGTGCCAGGTAGGCTTGGGCGGCCAGGCGTGCGCTGGACGCGACCAGAACGAAGTACAGGGCGATGGCGAACACCAGCAGGCGCGACACGCGTCGTCCGAGTGTCAGCGACAGCCAGCGCATCCGACGCAACCAGAATAGGTTGCCACGCTCCTGGTGCTGCATCCATGCCGGTTTCTCGTCCGGGGCGCCGGCTTTTCCGTGGGTGCTCATGCGGGCGCCGCCCCGGCCATGTTCAAGCGACCGGTGGCGACCAAATGCTGCCCGCAGCGGATGTCGAACCGCACGACGCAGCCATCGACCTCGAAGTCCAGCCAGAGCGCTTCGCCCGGCAGCGCCGGGCTGAGGAATTTCGCCGAAGCCAGGCCTGAGGCCGTGAGTCCGGTTGCCGACTCCACATGGCCCACGGCAGTGTCGAGCAGCAGCACGCCGGGCACGATCGGCCGGCCCGGGAAATGGCCGGAGAAGGCGGGGTGGTCGGTCGCGATGCGGATGGGAAGGCTGGGCATGTCAGCGTGCCGGCGAAATGTGCAGCGCGATCAGGGCGTCCATGGCGGAGGCCGAGATCTTGCCATTGCCGTCGCGCGGCAGGGCATCCAGCGCAATGATGGGGCGCGGCAGGAAAACCGGGTCCAGGTGTGGGCGCAAGGCAGAGAGTATGTCCGCCGGGCTGAGCCCTGGCGCCACGACAAAGGCCGCCAGGCGGGACACTTCGCTGTTCTCGCCGACCCTTGGTACGCAAAAGGTGGCATCGCGCACGCCCGGCAAGCTGGTGATGACGTGGTTAAGAAAGGCCAGCGAACTGCGTTTGCCCACCACGTTGATCATGTTGGCGTTGCGGTCGATTAACCTGAAGTGCGAAGCGTCGATCAGTTCGACGGTGTCATTGAGCGCTTGTTCGAATTCAAGGTGACCGCCCGCGGCGACGGTCGCGCCATGGCGCTGGCTCAGTGTGATACCGCCAAAGGTCTCCCATTCGGCGTTCGCGGTGGGGCGCCGTGTGGCAAGCTGACCGGTCTCGGTGGCGCCGTAGATCTCCATCACGGGCGCGCCCAGCCGGGATTCGGCCCTGGTGGCCAGGTCGCTTGAGAGTGGCGCCGTGGCGCTGAGCAGCGCGGCGAGCGCCGGGATGTCAAGGTTGGCGTCGAGCAGCGTGCGCAGGTGAAACGGTGTGGTCACCAGCAGCCGGGGTGCCGGCAGTTCCGCCAGCGCGGACACCACATCGGCCGCAAAGAAAGGCGTGCGCGCGCTCATTTGCCCGCCACCCAGGAGGGGCAGCAACACGGTTGACTCCAGTCCGTACATGTGCCGAAAAGGCACCGTCCCCAGCACCGCGCAGGGGCCACCCGTTGCCGCCCAGATGCGGCCGGCTTCGGCGGAGACGCTTTGATGCAGGCTGCCGAAAGTCTTGTAGTGTGGCTGCGGTTGACCGGTGGAGCCCGACGTGAACACACACGCGACGCGCTGGTCAAACGGGATGCGTGGCGTGTCGTGAGCGTGTCCTGTGTTGCGCACACTGGCCTCGCCCAGCCGCAGGTAAGGAAGTTGTGGCAACAAGGGTGCTGCCTGATCGCCAACACAGACCAGGCCGGGTACGCCCACGCTAACCGACGCCATGTGCTCAGCGGCGGCTGAGTTGGGCAGGAGACTCGTGATTTGGCGGGAGACCGCGGCGAAGAACGCCACCGCGAACCAGTAGCGATCCATGCACAGGTTGAGCACGTGACCGGTATTGGGCAGGTGCTCGGCCAGTGCCAGGATGTCGGCGAGGAATTCGTGTCTGCCGACGGCGCGGGCGTTGCGGTATGCCAAAACCGCGCCAGCCGGGGTGTCGGGCAGCAAAGGCAAGGTCGTCATGCGTAACCTACTAAGTGATCTAGCGCCGCCGAGAATACTCGCGGTACGCCCGTATGGTTTCGGCGACGCTGAAATGTGAACGTCCAGGCATGGCGCGCAGACGTATCAGGTATTCCCCACCAAACATGACTCCCAGCAGCACTGGCGTCAGCACGTTGGCGAAAAAGGACCACACTTCCACCGGCCCAAAGTAGAAAAGCAACACCGACAGGATGGCGCTGGCGGCGAAGTATACCGTCCAGGCCACCGTGACCTTCCAGGTGTAACGAAGGTAGTCGGCGTCCAATTGACCGAGCATCACGAAGCTGGCAATGCGTGAGCACAGTGCGTCCTGATGACCTCGCCCCAAGGTGCTTCCAAAGGTGATGGTCAGCAGGATCATCGCCCCAGCATGTTGCACGAAGTACAGCCACGCCGCATGGCTGCGCAGATTGTCAAGGTTGATGGCAATCGCCAGCGCACACGCGGCGAATAGCAGCAACGCCAGGGCAGGCGCGCGCGAGTTCCATGCGGCAACCAGGGCCATGGCGCCGAGTGGCAAGAGGCCGACGATCAGGGCAATGATCGGGGGATGCTCGGACGACGCCGCAAGGTGGCCCAGACCGAGATAAAGTGCACCGGCGGTGGCGATCAGACCAAGACGCAGGGCCTGCCTGAACGAGATCACTTCGTGCGGTGTTCGCCGATGTAGGCTGACAGCGTTCGCAGCGAACTGAAGATCTGGAAATTGTCCTCGCTGTCCGCCTTCATCTGGATGCCGAAATGTTTGGATACCACCAGCGCGACTTCCAGGATGTCGATGGAGTCGAGTCCGAGGCCGTCGCCATAGAGTGGGCCGAGCGGCTCGACTTCCTCGGGATTGACCTCCAGGTTGAGCGCTGACACGATCAGCGCGGCAACCTCACGCTCAAGCCGAATATCAGGTTCTACGAGTGTGGCGGGCGGTTGTTCCATGGCGGTCCAAATCGGGTAAGTTCTGTGTGGGCCTCGCATCGAAGCGATGAATATTGGGGGCTGGCGCGAAGCACGGATGACTGCCACAGGGAGATCCTTGGCATGGGGCTGATTGTAATGGACGCGATTCGACTCGAACAGTCTGAGTCTGGCGCCGTTGCTATACAGTAGCCGGGGTCATTAATAGCCGAGGGGCGTGCCGTTGTTATCGATCGTCAGGACCCATTTCTGGTTGAAGAGTCTGGGCACCATGGGCTTCACCCTGGTCTTTTTTTCGGCCTACATCTACCTGCTCAAGAACCCGGCCTCGCCGGTGGTGATCATGCCGCTCGTGGCGATGGACCGGTGGGTGGGGTTTGAGCCAACGGCTTTGCCGATCTACTTGTCGCTGTGGGTGTATGTGTCCTTGCCGCCCCTGTTCCTGCTCACGCGACGAGAACTTGTTGAGTACGGGGTATGGATCGGGTCCGTATGTCTGGTGGCCTTGGGTATCTTCTACCTGTGGCCCAGCGCCGTGCCGCCGGCCAATATTGATTGGGCCCAATACCCGGGTGTGGCTTTCCTGAAGGGGGTTGATGCCGCAGGCAATGCCTGCCCGTCGCTGCACGTGGCCACTGCCGTGTTTTCAGCGTTCTGGCTGCACTGGCTGCTGCCCACCGTTGGCCTGGGCCGCGCCACACGGTTGCTTAGTGCGGTGTGGTGCGTGGCGATCGCCTACTCAACCATGGCGACCAAGCAGCATGTCGCGGTGGACGTGATAGCGGGGGCCGCCTTAGGCGCCGCGCTTGCATGGCTGTCCAGAGCGAGGATGTGCCAGCGCGTCACCGCAGCGGTTCCGCGGCGCGGGTAGGTGGTCGTCCAACAGAAAGGCGCTTACCCCGCCAACGCCGTCTTTACGGCAGCCGAGACCTGACCCATCTCGGCCTTGCCGGCCAGGCGGGTCTTGACGACGCCCATCACCTTGCCCATATCCCCCGGCCCTTTGGCGCCCAGTTCCGCGACGATGGCGCGGACTTGCGTCAGCACCTCGTCGGCGCCGAGCCTTTGCGGCAGGTACGCCTCCAGCACCTTTATCTCGGCGCTCTCCTTGTCGGCAAGATCTTGCCTGGCGGCTTGCACAAAGGCGGCCACCGAATCCCTGCGTTGCTTGATCAGCTTGTCGATGATGGCGACCACTGCCGCGTCGTCCAGCACCACGCGTTCATCGACTTCCTTTTGCTTGCAGGCGGACAGCAGCAGGCGGATGGTGCCCAGGCGCTCGCTATCCTTGGCACGCATGGCGGTTTTCATGTCTTCGGTGATCTGGTCTTTGAGTGTCATGGTTGTGGCTCCTGATGTGAACACGGGCGGCCCACAATGCGAAAAGCCCGCCTGAGCGTCCTCGGCGAGCTTCTTGGGGCCTTCGAAGCCCTCAAACGGTCGAGGACAGAGCTTGTTCGCTACGCGTAACGGCGGTCTGTCCCGCAAGTTCTCAAAATTAGTACATCTTCTTGGGCAATTGCATGGCGCGAATGCGCTTGTAGTTGCGCTTGACGGCGGCTGCCTTCTTGCGCTTGCGCTCGGCGGTGGGTTTCTCGTAGAACTCGCGGGCACGCAAGTCGGTCAGCAGGCCCAGCTTTTCAATGGTGCGTTTGAAGCGGCGCAGTGCCACGTCAAATGGCTCGTTTTCTTTAACACGGATCGTTGTCATTAGGTAATGTTGTCCAAAATGTGCAGTCTTCTGTCCATGGAAGATCGGGCCACCAGACGAATATCCTGCGATTTTCCCCGCTTAAATCTGATCAGGCAGCGGGGGTTTGCCAGCAAAGCCACGAATTATAGCGCCTTTGCCACTGATTTCAAGCTTCGCTTTGCCCGGCCCCGTGTGGTGAATGCCCCTACAGTTGGTAGAACGTCCGGATCGTGTCCCAAGCCAGTTGCGGGTCATCCACATACTTGAAGAGCGACAGGTCCTCTTTTGAGATGACACCTTCTTCGATCATGACGTCAAGGTTGAACAGTCGTTTCCAGTAGTCCGATCCGAACAGGATGATGGGCACCGGCTTGGCCTTTTTGGTCTGAACCAGCGTGATCACTTCGAACAGCTCGTCGAGCGTGCCAAAACCGCCAGGAAAGGCCACCAAGGCCTTGGCACGCATCATGAAGTGCATCTTGCGCATGGCGAAATAGTGAAACTTGAAACTCAGTTCCGGCGAGACATAGGGGTTGGCATGCTGCTCATGGGGCAGCCCGATGTTCAGGCCGACGGTGGGCACGGCCATCTCGTGCGCGCCGCGGTTGGCTGCCTCCATGATGCCGGGGCCGCCACCGGTGCAGATGAACAGGCTCTTCTCGCGGGGGTGCTGGCGGCTATAGCCGCCCACCAGGCGTGCGAACAAGCGCGCTTGTTCATACCAGTGGGCATTTCGGACCTGGCGCTGAGCTTGCGCCATTTCGGGGGCGTCGCCGCTGAGGGTGGCGGCGTCAATCGCGGCCTGCGCCTCGGCGGGCGAGACAAAACGCGCACTGCCAAACACCACGATGGTGTTCTCGATGCCCAGGGCCTTTTGGTCCAGGTCGGGCTTGAGCATTTCGAGCTGCATGCGAATGCCGCGTGTTTCCCTTCGCAATAGGAACTCGGGGTCGGCAAACGCCACCCGGTAGGCGTCGGACTCCAGCGGCGTGCCGGCGTCAAAGTGGTACTTCAGTTCGGCCCAGGCATCGGCCAGAGTACGGTCGTTGGGGTTGAGAGCGGCGTCCATAGCGGGTATTCCAAGGTGTGTCAGGATGTGGTCTGTCGTCAGGCGTGCAGCGCTTGCAGCGCCTGCGCCAGCAGCGGGGCAATGGTCACGGCGTTGCTGCTGTGGGCAACGCAGTCGGTGCTCCAGATTTCGCGCGCCCCGGCCTCTAGGATGACCTGTAAGGCGTCATCGGCAAACAGCGCATGGGTGACGGCCACGTCGACGCTGGCAGCACCGGCTTGCCGGGCCAGCCGCGCCGCCAGGGCCAGCGTGCGGCCGCTGCTGGCCACATCGTCGATCAGCACCACCGCGCGCCCGCTCAGCGGGGTGTCGGGTAGGGCAATGGCCACCTGCAGGTCACCAGTACGCACCTTGTGGCAAACCGCATGGTCGAAACCATGGCGCCGCGCCGCCTGTGCCACCCATTGCGCGGACTCCTCGTCAGGCCCCAGAAGCAAGGGCGCCCGATGGTGCCGGGCAATTAGATCGGACAGCAGCGGTGCGCCGCTGAGCACCACCGCATGCGCCACCGGCACGGCTTGTTCCAGACTGGCCACGCGATGAAGGTGCGGATCGACCGTGATCACGGCGTCGAACAGCGAGGCCAGGAAACGTCCAACGATACCTTGGCTGACCGCTTCGCCTGGGTGAAACGCCATGTCCTGGCGCATGTAGGCCAGATAGGGGGCCACCAAGGTGAGCCGGGTGGCGCCGAGTTGGCGCGCAGTCTGCCCGGCGAGCAGCAATTCGACCAGTTTCTCGTTGGGATGGTCGAGGCTGCGCAGCAGCACCACTGGCCCGCCAAGACGCTCAGGCAAGCGCAGCTTGAGTTCGCCATCGGGGAAGCGGTGCCGCTCGATCACGGCCAGTTCAATGCCGGCGGCCTGGGCAATGCGCTGCGCGGGGGCAAGTTCATCGTCAAAACACAGCAGCTTGGGGCGGACGGGCATCAGAACTCCACAAACACGTGCGACATCTGGTCAGCGTGGCCGATGGTGTAGCCACTGGACTTTGCGCTGGCTTGGCGTGCGAATTCCAGATCCGAGGCGTAGGCCGCGTAGATCCGGTACAGGGGCTGCCCGGCGCGCGCCGGATCCCCCAGCTTGCACAGCAGGTCTACGCCCGAGCCCTGAACCTTGGGCGCGCCGGCGAAGCGCGCGATGCGGGCGATCTGCAGGTTGTCGATGCCAACCACGATGCCGTCGCGTTCCGCGCGGACCTCCAGGCTCAAGGCGCCCAGTGGCGGGTGGTTGTGGTCAAACGATCTTGTCCCCTGGGCCTCAATCAGTGCGTTCATCTTGGCCAGGGCGCGACCCGAATCCAGAATGTCGCGCGCAATTGCAAAGCCGTCACCGCCGCGCACATCGGGGTCGCACTCGATCAATCGCCCGGCCAGGCGCAAGGCCTTCTGCCGCAGGTCGATGGGCGCGCGCGGATCGTTCTCCAGCACGCGCATCACGTCGCGCGCCTCCAACACCGGACCGACGCCAAAACCGATTGGCTGGCGGCCGTCCGTAATTACCACGTCGAGCGAAATCTTCATGCGACGGGCCACGTATTCGAACAAGCGGCGCAGGCGCTGCGCATCGGGCATGGAGCGCACCTTGGCCGTGGGGCCGATCGGAATGTCGAGCACCAGGTGGGTCGAACCGGCGGCGATCTTCTTCGACAGGATCGACGCCACCATCTGGCCTGGCGAGTCCAGCGACAGCGGCCGCTCCACTGAAATGAGCACGTCATCGGCGGGCGAAAGATTGGCGCTGCCGCCCCAGGCCAGACAGCCACGGTGATTGCGCACGATGTCCTGCAGTTTCTCGATCGGCAGTTCCACCTGGGCCAGTACTTCCATGGTGTCGGCGGTGCCGGCAGGTGACGTGATCGCGCGCGAGGACGTCTTGGGGCACAGCATGCCGTGGGCCGCCACGATAGGCACTACCAGCATGGACGTGCGGTTGCCCGGCAGGCCGCCGATGCAATGCTTGTCGACCACCAGCGGCTCATGCCAGTCGAGTCGGCGACCAACCTCGATCATGGCCTCGGTCAGGAAGAACACTTCCTCGCGGTCGAGTTCGTCACGATGCGTGGCCACCACAAAGGCGGTGAGTTCGATCTTGGAGTAGTGGTGTTCGGCAATGTCACGCACGATGGCCCGGAAATCGTCGGGCCCCAGGCGTTCGCCGCCCAGCTTGCGGTGCAGCGCGCTGATGGATTCGGGTGCCTCGGCTTGCGAGACCGACACGGTGTGGCCTTCTGGCACGTCGATCTGGGCGAAGGCCGCCTTGGACAGACCCAGTTGACCGCAGGCCACGATGGTCTCGTCATCCACGACATTGAGAGAGGCCAGCACCCGCTGGCCGTTGGCCCGGATCTCCACTTTCGACAGCGCCTTGAAGCCTTCGGCCCGGTAGACCTCGCAGTCGCGGTGCATGTAGGCCACGTTCTCGTGGTAGGTGTCAATCAGGACGCGGCGCAGCGCCAGGCTGGCGGGGCTGGCGCTCCCGTTGCCCTGCTGTGAGTGGTTGGTGGTCGGTTCGGTAATCTCAGGACTCATGGGGAGAGCCTACACCGAATTTCCCGTGTCGAGTCTTGCGCCTGCGGGCGCGGTTTGTGTCCGGTCGTGAGCCCGACTGCGCAGTAACTTTCTTTTGCTTCGCCAAAAGAAAGTCACCAAAGAAAAGGCGAGCCGGATTCGTCGTCCCTTCGCTGCGCTACGGGCACGCTGCGTTGCTCGGTGCAGCCGGGGTCTGGCTAAACTCGCTGCGCTCAAACAACGCCAGCCCTCATCCGTCTGCTCCTGCGCTACTCGCCTCCTCATAACGGCGGGGGACAAAGGACAGCCAATAGCTGGGCAAGAACTCGGCGCGAAACA
>JAUXWC010000180.1 GCA_030685025.1 Rhodoferax sp. | reverse complement strand
GATGGACGTGATCGAACTCAACGAAGCCTTTGCCGCGCAGGGCCTGGCGGTGCTGCGCCTCTTGGGTTTGCAAGACGACGACCCGCGCGTCAACCCCAACGGCGGCGCCATTGCGCTGGGCCACCCGCTGGGCGCCAGCGGCGCGCGCCTGGCCACCACGGCCGTCAACCAGTTGCACAAAACCGGCGGTCGTTACGCCCTGTGCACCATGTGCATCGGGGTAGGGCAGGGCATTGCGGTGGTGTTGGAGCGGGTGTAGGTTGCTACGGTAAACCCTGAGCCGCCACGCCGGGCGCCCCCGCATAATTGCCCGGAACAAAAGGGGGAGGGCGCATGGACCGCACCGAGCGTATCTACAAAATCAAAGAGCTGTTGAGTCGAGCCGTGAGGCCGGGGCTACCGATTGGCAGCGGTAGGCGGCACAGTAAGACCGACTACGAGCAACTGCGCAAATTAGCGAAGGCGTGAGAGATGGACGACCTGTCACCCGGCGACTTGAAGTCCATCCTGCACTCTAAGCGGGCCAACATCTATTACCTGGAGCATTGCCGGGTATTGGTCAACGGTGGCAGGGTTGAATTCGTCACAGACGAAGGGCGGCGTTCGCTGTACTGGAACATCCCGATAGCAAACACCACCACCGTGATGCTCGGCACTGGGACCTCCGTCACCCAAGCGGCAATGCGTGAGCTGGCGAAGGCGGGTGTGCTGGTCGGCTTTTGTGGCGGAGGTGGAACCCCGCTGTTCAGCGCCAACGAAGTTGACATTGAGGTTGCGTGGTTTTCGCCGCAAAGCGAATATCGGCCTACCGAGTATCTGCAACATTGGGTCAAGTTTTGGTTTGATGATGCCTTGCGCCTTCAGGCAGCCAAGACTTTTCAGCGAGTGCGAATTGAGCGTGTTCGTAACCACTGGCGCAACAACCGCCTTTTGCGTGATGAGGGATTCACGATAGACCCTCCCACTCTGGACGTGGCGCTTAACCAGGCCCTGGGATCGATTGACGCTGCCGCAGACCAGACCAAGTTGCTGCTGGACGAAGCGCAACTGACCAAGCAGCTCTATAAACTTGCCGCCCGTGCGGTCAACTACGGCGACTTTGTGCGCGCCAAACGCGGCACCGGTTCGGACCCTGCTAACGGGTTTCTGGACCATGGCAATTACCTCGCCTATGGCTTGGCCGCCAGTGCAACCTGGGTCTTGGGTCTGCCGCACGGCCTGGCCGTACTGCATGGCAAAACTCGTCGAGGTGGCTTGGTGTTTGATGTGGCGGACTTGGTCAAGGACGCGGTAATCTTGCCGCAAGCGTTTTTGTCGGCCATGAAGGGCGACGACGAACAAGCGTTTCGGCGTGCATGTATTGAGCAACTGACCGGCACCGAGGCATTGGACTTCATGATTGACACCTTGAAGGATGTAGCCATGACGCTGGGAAGGCAAGCCCAGTGAACGTGCTCCTGATATCGCAGTGCTCCAAACGCGCGCTCACTGAGACCCGCCGCATTCTTGACCAATTTGCCGAACGGCGCGGTGACCGTACTTGGCAAACACCCATTACCCAACAGGGCTTGGACACGCTGCGCAAGCTGTTGAAGAAGACCGCGCGGCGTAATACCGCGGTGGCCTGTCACTGGATCCGGGGGCAAGACCACAGCGAGTTGATATGGATTGTGGGTGACTCCAGCCAGTTCAATGAACAGGGTGCCGTGCCCACCAACACCACCCTGCGCAACATCTTGCGGCAGGCCGATGAAAACGATTGGCACACCGCCGAAGACATCCGCTTGCTGAGCGCCATGGCCGCGCTGTTCCATGACTTTGGCAAGGCCAGCGTCACCTTTCAGCACAAGCTTCAAGCTGCAGCCGCTGTGGCGGACCCCTATCGCCATGAGTGGGTGTCTTTGCGTTTGTTCCAAGCCTTCGTCGGTGACGACAACGACGACGCCTGGTTGACCCGGCTATCCGAATTGCTTGAAAAGCCTGACACCCAGTGGCAGAAGCGCCTGCGCAGAGATGGCGTCGACACCAATGCCAGCAAAGGCTGGTCGGCCCCACTGGCAAGCCTGCCGCCGTTAGCCAGGGCGATTGGGTGGCTCGTCCTCAGCCACCATCGGCTTCCCATTCCGCCATGCAAAAAAAGTCCCACCACCAGTGAAATTGAACATCTCTGGACTGTGATTGATGCCAACTGGTGCGGCTCGCTCGGTATGCCGCAAGACGCCAAAGAGGCCAAGCAGTTTCAAAAGCTCTTGGCGTCCTGTTGGGAATTCACAAAGTTTCGATTGCCTGACGCCAGTGAAGCCTGGCGCAAACGCGCTGCCAAATTGGCGCAACGCATGCTGGCGCGGCCCAGCCTGCGCGCGGGCGATTGGCTGGCAGACAACTCCTATGCGATGCACGTCGCCCGCATGGGTTTGATGCTGGCCGATCACCACTACTCCAGTTGTGAGGCAAACCATAAGCTGGGTGACCCCGGTTACGAGGTGTACGCTAACACCGCCCTTGCCGCTGACGGCCAACGCCAACTCAAGCAACGCCTGGACGAGCACCTGATCGGCGTGGAGAAAGGCGCACACGGCATCATCCAAAGCCTGCCGCGCCTTCAGGCCGCGCTGCCCCACATCGCGCGCCACAAGGGTTTCAAGCAACGCAGCAAGAATGAGCGCTTTCGTTGGCAAGACAAGGCGTTTGATTTGGCCACGTCGCTGCAAGCACGGGCCACGCAACACGGCTTCTTTGGTATCAACATGGCCTCCACGGGTTGCGGCAAAACGCTTGCCAATGGCCGCATCATGTACGCGCTGGCGGACCCGCAACGCGGCGCCCGTTTCACCATTGCGCTGGGCTTGCGCACCCTGACACTGCAAACCGGCCAGGCGTTGCGCGCGCGTTTGGGCCTCGGCTCCGATGATCTGGCGGTACTGGTTGGCGGGCAGGCGGTGCGCCAATTGTTCGAGCACCAACAGCAGTCAAAGGCCGCCGCAAGTGGCAGCGAATCCGCCGAGGACCTGCTGCCGGACAACACCCATGTGCATTTTGAAAGCGCGGTCGAACCCGGCCCGTTGAGCGAATGGCTGGCCAACAAGCAGCGTCCTGGCGACAACGCGAACAAGCTGCTGAACGCGCCGGTGGTGGTCTGCACCGTTGACCACCTCATGCCCGCCTGTGAAAGCACACGCGGCGGCCACCAAATCTCGCCCATGCTGCGGCTATTGACCTCGGATCTGGTGTTGGACGAACCCGATGACTTTGGGCCGGAAGACCTGTACGCCCTGACCCGCTTGGTTCATATGGCGGGCTTGCTCGGCAGCCGGGTGCTGCTGTCGTCCGCCACCCTGCCGCCAGCACTGCTGCAAGGCTTGTTTGCGGCCTATCTGGCGGGCCGGCGCGTCTTCCAGAACAACCGTGGCGTGCAGGGCCTGCCGCTCAACGTCTGCTGTGCATGGTTCGATGAAAACCGCGTGGCGGACAGCGCTCACACGGACGAAGCCAGCTTTGCCGCCGCGCATGCTGCCTTTGTACAAAGACGCCTGAGTTACCTGCATACCATCCAAACTGGCGACCTACGGCGGCGCGCACGCATCGTTGCCTGGCAATCACCCTCGGCCAAAGCACAAGAGGCACGCCCGGCCATGGCTGCGGTGTTGTTGCAAGAGGCCATGGCGTTGCACGCGGACTCCCAAAACCATAGCGTTGATCTCAATACAGGTAAGCGTGTGAGCTTTGGTTTGATCCGAATGGCGAACATCGACTGCCTGATTGACGTGGCCCGAGCCTTGTTTGGCTTGACTGCCTCGCCGGGTGCGCAACTTCATTTGTGCATCTACCACTCGCGCCACCCCTTGCTGGTGCGCTCAGCCATTGAACAGCGACTGGATCGCCTGCTGCAACGCGACGATGAGCAAGCCGTTTTCAAAGACGTGGAACTGCGCGCATTGCTGGACGCCAGCCCCGCCACCGACCACCTCTTTATCGTGCTGGCTTCGCCCGTTGCCGAGGTGGGGCGCGACCACGACTACGACTGGGCCATCGTGGAGCCCTCATCCATGCGCTCGATCATTCAGTTGTCCGGTCGCATACGGCGGCACCGCGCCAGCTTGATCCTGCGGCCCAACGTCGTTTTGCTCGATACCAATCTGCGCGCGCACGAGCAAACCGTTGGCGCTGCTTTCCAACGCCCTGGTTTCGAAAGCCAAGACTTCCCGCTCACAAGCCACTCACTGAGCAAACTGGTTCGCCCGGAGGAAGTCGATGCCATCGACGCCGCTCCACGCATCAGGCAGCACCAGCCCCTGGACCCACGCAACAGCTTGGTGGACCTTGAGCATGAACGCTTGGCGGCCATGATGTTGTCGGAACATGACCCGCGCGTCCGCCCAGTTCGCCACTGGTGGCAAACCCTCAGCCACTACACCGCCATCGAGCAGGCGCTGACCCGGTTTCGCAAAGATGACCAAGGGCGGGAGCAGTTCAGGTTGCTGCCCAATGAAGATGGCGATGATTTTCAGTTTTGGGTGATGAGCGAAGACGGCGCCTCGACCAATCAAGTCGACCGAAGATTTGTGCGTAGTCCGCTGCCGCACAGCGCCAGCGTCGTGCCCTGGGGAACCACCAACTACAACGAAGAACTCGCCACTCTGACCGAAGCCATGTCAATCAAGCTGGACGACTGCGCCCGGCAGTTCGGCACGATTGACCTGCCAAAGAGCGGCAACGAGCAAGGGTGGCAATACCACCCGGTGCTGGGGTTCAGACGGCTGCCTATGCGGCAGTGAACTCAGAAAACCAAAAGGAACTTTCTCTAAGCTACCTATTCGGTAGTCCGGCAATTATCCAGTACACTCAGGCCAGCAATAATAAAGATGCAAAAAACTAAAAGCAACTTGGTTATACAATATGGACTGAAAGAGACCCCGGTAGTGTCTCACCACTATCGGGGTCAGGTAGAGCAACAACCGCCTTAGGCCGGGAAGCTTGGGCAACCAACCTGCGGGTTTTAGTCGCAGGAAGGAGGTAAGAGGTGTGATTAGCAAACGCGCAACCAGGAGAGTTGCATGACGGGCGATTTGCCCGGCTGAACACACCCCGAGGGCGATGCTCTGGGGGTGAGTTTAGTACATCGGGCGCCTTCTTGAAACTGGCGCTTCTTCGCACATTTCACTCAAAGGAAACTCATGGCACTCTCCTCCCCCGACCCACAAGCAAGCGCAGTGCTGCGCACCATGGTGGAAAACTTCATCCAAGAACGCCTGCAGCTCAAGCTGGACAAGCTGGGCGACAACGAGGACGACAAACGACAGAGGCTGCGCGACGAGCACCAACGTGAGGTGTGGCTCGCCGACGCAGCGCGCCGCGTGGCCCAAATTCAGTTGGCCAGCCACACGCTCAAGCCGCTGAACCCCGACGCACGCGGCACCAATGTGTATTTGAGTGAACCGTTTTGCACCGATGCCGCTTTGGTCGGCACTCATGTGCTCGGCGTCGACCGTGCTGACGATGTGGTGGGCAATGCCGCCGCCCTCGACGTGTTCAAGTTTTTGAAGCTCCCCGCCGGTGACAAGACTCTATTGGCGCGTTTTCTCGACGACGACCCAGCGCTTCTGCAGGCCCTGTCTGCCGACACGCCCAAAGCCCAAGCTTGGGCTGCAGCGTTTGCTGGCATCGTGGACAGCAAATCCGCAGTCGCCTCGCACACCTTGGGCAAGCAGTTGTACTTTCCGCTGCCAGATGGCAGCTACCACCTGTTGGCGCCCTTGTTCCCGACGGCGCTGGTGCACCGATTGCACACCACGCTTCAGGAAGACCGCTTTTCCGACGCCGCCAAGGCCGCCCGCGCTGCGCGCAAAGTAGAAGAGGATCACCCGCATGGCTACCGGGAATACCTCAACATGGTGGTGCAGAACTTTGGCGGCAGTAAACCGCAAAACATAAGCCAGTTGAACAGCGAGCGTGGCGGCGCCAACCACTTGCTGGCGTCCGTGCCGCCGGTCTGGCAAAGCCAGGGCATCAAGCCGCCTTTACGGATGGTGTCCGTATTTGCGAAGGGTGGCCCCGTGGCGCGCGATGCTGACCTGCGCTACTTGACCAAAGTGCTGCGCAAGTTCTTGGTCAAGGTGATCGACCATAACAACATGGCCATCAAGGCCAAGCGCCTAGAGCTGGTGCAGCAGATCATCGATACGGTGTTGGCCATTGCGGCGCCGATCCAGTGCCTACCCGGCGGCTGGAGCCAACTCGGCGACTGCCGGTTGTCCGTATCGGAAAAACGTTGGCTCGACGCCGGGACTGTCGACGACGCCCACGCGGAGACACCACCAGACGATTGGCAAGACGAGGTGTCAGAGCGCTTTGGCAACTGGCTCAACGCGGCCCTGTCCACCGACAAGACGCTGATGGGCGACGCCGAGTTTCTGGAATGGAAACACCAATTCAAGGAGGCACTTGCCAATGAAGCCTGATCCGATTGAAGCCGTTTTGTTGCTGCCGCGCCTGCGGGTGCAAAACGCCAACGCGGTGAGCAGCCCGTTGACTTGGGGTTTTCCGGCGCCCAGCGCCTTTACCGGTTTCACGCATGCGCTGCAGCGGCGTTTGAATGCGGTGGGGTATCGACTCAATTTCGGGGGTGTCGGCATCGTGTGCCACCAGTTCGACCCGCAAGTATTTCAACCGCCGGGGCGGCGCACCCAGGTGTTTCGATTGACCCGCAACCCGGTAGACAAAGACGGCGATACCTCGGCCATTGTTGAAGAAGGCCGTACCCATCTGGAAATCAGCCTGGTGCTGACGGTGGCGGGTGAAGACTGCCCGTACAACGAGGATGACCGCAAAACGCTGGCGGCAGAAGTTCTGGCCTGTGCCGAAGGCATGCGCCTGGCCGGTGGCAGCGTTCTGCCCAATCCCAACCGCCACAAGTACCCAGCGCAGTGGATCACCTGGCCGGACTTGCTGGAGGAACGACGCCTGGAGTTTCGCCGTTTGCGCCGTCGCCTGATGCCGGGTTTTGCCCTGGTAAGCCGGGAACAATTGCTGGCGCAGCACATTGACCGCTTGCGACAGACGCAGCCGCAAACCAATGCGCTTGACGCACTGCTGGACTTGTGCCGTCTGAACATTGAACCGCAAGCCGCGCTTGACACCGACGACGAAGCAGAGTCAGCGCCGCCCAAGTTGGCGACAACTTGGGCCGTGCGCAAGCAGCACCGTGGATGGCTGGTGCCCCTGCCCGTTGGCTACGCCGCCATTTCGCCCCTGTATCAGCCCGGCGAAGTGAAAAACGCCCGTGACAGCGAACTACCGTTTCGCTTTGTTGAAAGCGTGCTCACGCTGGGCGAGTGGCTCAGTCCACACCGCATTGCTGAGTTGCCCCACCTGCTTTGGCACCACGATGCCCAACCCGATGCCGGCTTGTACCGCGTCTACAACCCTTGTCCACCTTCCTCGCCCACTGCCGTAACAACACCCATCGTTTAAGGAAAATTATCATGGCTACCCAAAACACCACCGCATTGAAAACCGCATCCGTCTTGGCGTTCGAGCGCAAGCTTGATCCGTCTGACGCCATTTTTTCCAGCGGCACCTGGGCTGGTCGCGCGGATAGCGCGGCGTGGCCGCCTGTGCTTGTGCGCGAAAAATCGGTACGCGGCACGATCTCGAATCGGATGAAGACCAAAGACGTGGACCCGGCCAAGCTCGATGCTGAAATTGAAAAACCCAACCTGCAGCGCGTGGACGTGGCCACCTTGCCAGCGAACGCCGATACGCTTCTGGCGCGCTTCACGTTACGGGTGCTGGGCGGCGCCGGAACCCCATCGGCTTGCAACAGCGCGGCCTACCAACAAAAGTTGCTGTCTGTTTTGCAGGGCTATGCCGGTGCACAAGGCTTTGGTGAGCTGGCGCGCCGCTATGCGTACAACCTCGCGAACGGTCGCTTCTTGTGGCGCAACCGGGTTGGCGCCGAAATGATTGAGGTGCATATCCGCCATGTACAAAACGGCGAAGCGGTCAGCACCTGGGTGTTCAACGCGCTGGACCTGTCATTGCGCGGCTTTGATGCACCGCCCGTCTACGCCAGTGCTTTGACGGAACTCGCCACCGTGATTGAGCAGGGGTTGGCGGGCAAGAAGTTCGCCTTGCTGGAAGTGGTCGCCTTCGCCCGCGTTGGCAATGGACAAGAGGTGTTCCCCTCGCAAGAACTGATTCTGGACAAAGGCTCCAACACGGCGGGGCAAAAGAGCAAGACGCTTTACACCGTGGGTGGTGTGGCCGGTATGCACTCGCAAAAACTGGGCAACGCCATCCGTACCGTTGACACTTGGTACCCCGATGAAGACGGCCTTGGCCCCATTGCGGTGGAGCCCTACGGTTCGGTCACCTCACAAGGCAAAGCCTACCGCCAACCCAAGGACAAGAAAGACTTTTACTCGCTGCTCGACGCCTGGGTTTTGAAGGACCAAGCGCCCGAGGCGGTGCAACAGCACTACGTCATCGCCAACCTGATTCGTGGCGGCGTGTTTGGCGAATCCGGCAAGGACTGAGGCCATGGACCATTACGTTGATCTACGGCTTCTGCCCGACCCTGAGTTCGCCCAGCCGCACTTGATGGGCGCTTTGTTCAGCAAGTTGCATCGCGCACTGGTGGAGCAACGCGGCCTGGATATTGGCATCAGTTTTCCGGGTGTCCAAGTTGCCCCGGTTGCGCTGGGTGACCTCCTGCGTTTGCACGGCGACCAAGCGGCGTTGACCGCGTTGATGGCATCGAACTGGCTGACGGGCATGCGTGACCACGTGCGCGCGACACCGGTGCTGGCAGTGCCGCCGAAGGCTCGTTACCGCGTGGTGAGCCGCGTGCAGGCCAAAAGCAGCCCGGAGCGCTTGCGCCGCCGCCAAATGCGGCGACACGGGCTGGACGCCGAGCAGGCGCTGGCGCGTGTGCCAGACTCTGCCGCCGAGCGTCTGGACTTGCCCTATGTGCAATTGCGTAGTCAGAGCACGGACCAAACGTTTCGTCTGTTCATCCGGCATGGGGCTTTGATGGACACTGCAAACGCTGGGGCCTTCGGGGTGTATGGATTGAGTGCGGACGCAACGATCCCTTGGTTTTGACCCTCTTTTTAGCTTCACAAAAAAGTTGTTTGAAATCAATGGTTTGCGACACCACTCCGAAGAAGGGTTTTCTTTTTTATTTGGGTAAATTCTTGTTGAAATACAAGGGACTCTTCGGTTTCGCGTTGGGTTCACTGCCGCGCAGGCAGCTCAGAAATGGTCAGCTGACCAGGCAGGCGGGGCGTTGCTTGTTCACTGCCGCGCAGGCAGCTCAGAAAAGGCAGAAGAAAATCGGAAGTCACGCGAAGCCGTTCACTGCCGCGCAGGCAGCTCAGAAATGTAATATCGTCCGCAGCGCGTACACCAGCGCGTTCACTGCCGCGCAGGCAGCTCAGAAATTACGTGCGGCGTCATAGCGGATTATTGACTCGTTCACTGCCGCGCAGGCAGCTCAGAAAGCTCATGGGTCGGCTGCGATTGAGTACCTGGCGTTCACTGCCGCGCAGGCAGCTCAGAAATCCAGTCGTGTAGCCGTTCACGCCTGCGATTTGTTCACTGCCGCGCAGGCAGCTCAGAAATAAGTCTGAAGCCCACAAAGCTGCCTTGGTTGGTTCACTGCCGCGCAGGCAGCTCAGAAATAGACTGCCCGCTGGCACCGCGCCTGACATGCGTTCACTGCCGCGCAGGCAGCTCAGAAAACGCGCGCCCAGTCCATGCCATTACGCATGATGTTCACTGCCGCGCAGGCAGCTCAGAAAAATGAGTTGATCCGCTTGGCCGGCGTCAACACGTTCACTGCCGCGCAGGCAGCTCAGAAACAAAGCGGGCCTGCCCCGCCCATTGGATACCAGTTCACTGCCGCGCAGGCAGCTCAGAAATGCCCGACGGCAGTGTGGAGGCGCATGCTGTAGTTCACTGCCGCGCAGGCAGCTCAGAAATTACCGCAGGCCGCAATCCTTCTTGTAAATACGTTCACTGCCGCGCAGGCAGCTCAGAAAACCGCGCGGCATCTAAAAAAGATGCCGATCGCGTTCACTGCCGCGCAGGCAGCTCAGAAAAGAATCGCGGCGCGAATTTTCGTCTTGCTGGGGTTCACTGCCGCGCAGGCAGCTCAGAAAGGAATGAGTCAGGCGATGCCCTTGACCGGCTCGTTCACTGCCGCGCAGGCAGCTCAGAAAGCCGAGGCGCTTGTCACTGCGACACACGACTTGTTCACTGCCGCGCAGGCAGCTCAGAAAGTACCGTTGCCGTGGCAAGGTTGCGCAAACCAGTTCACTGCCGCGCAGGCAGCTCAGAAAACACTGCCGTCGGGCAGGTGCTGGGTAACGTGGTTCACTGCCGCGCAGGCAGCTCAGAAATGCGATCTAACCCTGTTTGCGTGTATTGCGCAGTTCACTGCCGCGCAGGCAGCTCAGAAAAAAACACAGGTCGGCCCCGCGCCGGCCTGCTTGTTCACTGCCGCGCAGGCAGCTCAGAAAGTGCTGGACTCGCCCAGGCTTGCGAGAATGATGTTCACTGCCGCGCAGGCAGCTCAGAAAAATTGGAAGAATCGCGAAGTCCCGATTGAGCAGTTCACTGCCGCGCAGGCAGCTCAGAAAACAACGGCAAACGGATCGAGGTGACACAGTGAGTTCACTGCCGCGCAGGCAGCTCAGAAATACAGCGCCTGTACTCGTCGTATTGCACCACCGTTCACTGCCGCGCAGGCAGCTCAGAAAACAAGACGGCGGACGCTGCTGATAGGGTAGGCGTTCACTGCCGCGCAGGCAGCTCAGAAATCAAACCCCGCCACAAATCACTGGCAGGTTGAGTTCACTGCCGCGCAGGCAGCTCAGAAAGTCGCAAAAACAATGGTCGCATCAGAGCTAAAGTTCACTGCCGCGCAGGCAGCTCAGAAAAAAACGCGCCAACGCTTGTTGAATTGCGGCGAGTTCACTGCCGCGCAGGCAGCTCAGAAAATCCATCCACTACGCACCCACAGCACGCCAGCGTTCACTGCCGCGCAGGCAGCTCAGAAATACAGCCTGCGTTGTAT
>JAUXWC010000174.1 GCA_030685025.1 Rhodoferax sp. | reverse complement strand
GGCAGAATCGGCACGCCCATGAAGCTCAGGCTGCCGCCCTGTGCATAACCGGTTTCGGTTTCGTTGTCGATCTGCAGCGTGGCCGCGCGCAGGATCCAGTCAGGCATCCAGCTCGGACCCGGCAGGCGCCGACAGGTGGTGTAGGTGGCGTCTTCGATCAGGGCGTGTTTTTCACCCTGAAACTCGATCCGGCGCGCCTCGCCATGCGCGTCGTTCTGCAAGAAGCGGTAGCGCGGCTGGGTGAAAAAGCCCTCGAACTTGTTAACCTTGAGCTCCAGCAGTGGACCTTCGTAGACATTGCCGGCGCGGTTGATGCGCACCTGGCCCCGAGCGCGGGCCAGGTCATCAGGCTGGTAATACTCCAAGCGGTCAGCCCTGATCACCATGTCACCGCGACGCAGCACGGCATTGCCCTCGATCACGGTTTCCAGGTCCGCTCGGCCAAACAGCAGATCACCCTCAACGAAAGTCGGCAAACCGCCCGAAGCGGGCTGTGCCAATTTCTCACGCAAAACAGGGCTGGCGCGCAGCGTGATGGGTGCCGGTTCCGCCAGCGCCTGCGCGCGGGTCAGGCCGGCGTTCAGGCCCAGGCAGGCCACGGCGCCAAGGGACGCCCAATGGGCCATCGGGCGGCGGAAAACTGACGGCCTGGCGGTCAGGTCGTGCTTGGATGGGCGCATCGGGCGGAGGTGGAATCGGACAATGGGGTTGCAGCCGACAGATGCCGCCGCTCAGATTTGTAGAATGGATTATCCATGAGCCACTCGAACTCCCCAGTCCACTCCCCCCCGGCAAGCCCCGGCGGCCCGCCAGGCTGGGCCACTGCGGACCGCGCGGCCGCGTTCCAGGCCTGGCTGGCGCCGCTCACTGTCAGCCACGGGCTCCAGGCCGACACGCTGCGCGTGGCGAGTGCGGACGCCAGCTTTCGTCGCTACTTCCGCATCGACTCCGCCCATGGCAGCCGCATCATCATGGATGCGCCGCCCGAGCTGGAAGACAGTGCCCCGTTTGTGAAGGTCGCCCAGTTGATGCGCCAGGCGGGCGTGTTGGCGCCCGAGGTCCTGGCCTGTGACCTGCAACGCGGCTTCCTGCTGTTGACCGACCTCGGCGCGCAAACCATGCTGCAGGGAATGAACCGCCAGCAGCCGCAGGCCAACCTGGAACGCTACCTGCAGGCGATCGACGCCCTGATTGCCTGGCAAACCGCGTCGCAGCCCGATGTACTGCCGCCCTACGACGAAGCGCTGTTGCGCCGGGAACTGGCCTTGTTCCCCGATTGGTACATCGCCCGGCACCGCGGCATGGCCGTCGACGGCGAGCTGGACCGGGTGCTGCAAAGCAGCTTCGAGCTGATCGTGGCACAAAACCTGTGCTGGCCCAGCGTCTACGTGCACCGCGACTTCATGCCACGTAACCTGATGCTTGGCGACGCTGGCTTGGGCGTGCTGGACTTTCAGGACGCCGTTTATGGACCCGTCACCTACGACATCGCCAGCCTGATGCGTGACGCCTTCCTGAGCTGGGACGAAGGCTTTGTCATCGACGTGACGGTGCGTTATTGGGACAAGGCCCGCGCCGCCGGGCTGCCGGTGGGCACCGACTTTGGCGAGTTCTACCGTGGCGTCGAATGGATGGGGCTGCAACGTCACCTCAAAGTGGCCGGCATCTTCGCCCGGCTGACGCTGCGCGACGGCAAACCCCAATATCTGGCGGATGCCCCGCGCTTCATCAGCTACATCCGCGCCACAGCGAGCCGCTACCGTGAACTCAAACCGCTGCTGCGCCTGGTCGACCGGATCGAAGGTATCGAGCCGGTCAACGCCTACGCATTTGGCAGAGTGTGATGCCACGCTTCTTCTGCCCCCTGCCGCTGGAGCCCGGTGCGCTGCTGGACCTGCCGGCCAATGCCACGCGCCACGTGCAGGTGTTGCGGCTGCAACCGGGTGACAGCATCACCTTGTTTGACGGCGGCCCGGACCACGGCGGACGCGGCGGCGAATTCGAGGCCACCGTCGACCACATGGGGCGCAGCGACGTGCGCGTGCGCATCGGTCAACACATGGCGGTGGAACGCGAGGCCAGCCAGCGCCTTCACCTGGTGGTTGGCATGCCCGCCAATGAACGCATGGACTGGCTGGTGGAAAAAGCCGCCGAGTTGGGCGCCGCCAGCCTCCAGCCCTTGATGACCGAGCGCAGTGTGTTGCGGCTATCCGGAGAACGGGCTCAGAAGAAGCGCGCCCATTGGCAAAGCATCGCCGTCGCGGCCTGCGAGCAAAGTGGCCGCAATCAGGTGCCGCTGGTGCGCGAGGTTCTGAGCTTCGATGGCTGGCGCCGCGCTCCGGCGGCGACCGCAGCCGCGGCCACCACTGAGCTTCGCCTGCTGCTCTCCTTGCGAGCCGACGCGCTGGCGTTGCGCCAGATCTGCGCCACGGCCACCCCGGCGGCGCAGACCGTCACCTTTCTGTCCGGCCCCGAAGGCGGCTTGAGCGCGGCAGAGGAAGACCGCGCCATGGCGATGGGTTTTGTACCCGTCAGCCTGGGCCTGAGCACCCTGCGCGCTGAAACAGCGCCGCTGGCGGCTTTGGCGGCGGTGTTGATTTGAGCGCTGGAGGCCAAGATGGCGAGACGTCCGCGGCGCCATGACGACCCGCTCGCGCAGCCGGCCAGCCATCCAAGCGGCCCGCGATTCCCGCGCGTTGCGGCCAATGGGCGTGACCGTTCGCAAGACTATCGCCACCTTGATTGCCTCGCGTTGCATCGAAAGCGACTACGCACTGCTGTTCAGTGATCGCGACTTCGAACCTTTTGTTACTCATCTCGGTTTGCGCTCGGCGATGTTTGCGGAGTGAACTCTGCCGGCGGCCCAACTGGTCTGAAACTCGACGCAGGTATGCGGCCATCGGGCGAGGGCGCGACCGGCTTGGCGTGACGACTAGCCGCCAGTGGTCTGGGTGATGCCGCCCCGCCTGCCCTCGAACCAGACATGGGCCAGCGCACCGTTGATCAGAGTGAATTGCGGCGGCTGATGCCCAATGTCCACGTCAAAGATGACCGGACAGGGCAGGTCGCCAACAACAGCGGCCAGTGCGTCCACATAGCTGAGGCTGGTCGGCGACTCGGGGCTTGGGCCGGCACTGCGGCCCACCAGCAAACCGGAAAGACCGTCGAACCAGCGCTGGCGTCGCAACGCCAACAAGGCGCGCACCATGCTGGGTGCCGCCATCTCAACGTTTTCAAGGTAAAGAATGGTTCCGAGACGACCGGACGCCTGGATGAAACGAGGAATGTCGCCGTACTTGGAACCCGCAAGCCATGCGATGGTGTCGAGACAACCGCCAATGAGCCGCCCTCGAAATTCGACCGCTTCAGTCGATCCGTCCAGGCGCCGCCAATGTGTTGGCTCTGTGAGATTGAGCGGGGCATCAACCTTGACCGCGAAGTCGACCCACTTCTTCTGGTAGCGCGTGGAGGACTGCTGCACGATGGGGCAGGAGAAGTCCGCCCCAAGTATTGAAAGCACGGAGCTCGTCAGCGGGTCGGTCTGGGTTGGCGCGAGGTCCATCAAATTGGCGCCGTGCGCGGTGGCCCAGCCCGAAATCAGCGTGAGGGGAAGCTGCAAGGTGCTAAGGTCCGAGAAACCCACGAACCATTTGGGCGCCATGGACTGGAGCGATTCGAAGTCAAGCAACTCCAGAAGTTCGCTGGCGAGTTCGCCACCCCAGGGCGGCAGGATCGCCGAGACGGCTGGATCAGTGAGCAACCGCATCAACTCGTCGGCACGTTCCTCGCGCGGCGCACTGGCGTCCTTGTGCTGGCTTCGCAGACACTCGCCTTCGACGATTCGATAGCCCAGGCCTCGAAGATGAGCAAGAACGAGATCGAGCCTGGCCAGCGCCGGGCCCGTTACGCCAGACGAGGGCGCCGTGACGGCAATCAGATCGCCAACGCGCAGGGGTTTGGGAAAACGCGTCATGAGAAACGAACTGTACCGCCTGCGTGGGGGCGACTTTCCTCAATTCCCCGGCAACACAATATCCACCTGCGCGCCACCCGACGGCGCCTGCGACAGTGTCAGTTCGCCCTGGTGGCTGGCGACCAGATCCTTCACCACGGCCAGGCCGATGCCGTGACCGGGCACCTGTTCGTCCAGACGGACGTGGCGCTGCAGTACGGCCTGCAGATCACCAAAACCGGGGCCGTCGTCAACCACCCGAATGCACAAGCGCTGAGGCTCGCGCCAGACCCGCACCGACACGTCGTGACGCGCCCACTTGGCGGCATTGTCGAGCACGTTGCCCAGCATCTCGAAAGCATCCCCCTCGTCCAGGCGCCAGCTCAGGTCGGCCGGACAATCAACCGCGATGTTCAGCCCCTTGTCGACGTACACCTTGGCGAGCGAATCACGAATGCGCGCCAGCACGGGTGCCAGGGCCAGCAAGGGCGCGAAGCGCGCCGCGCCGCTGGCGCCGGCTCGGCCCAACTGGTGCTGCACGATGCCGTCCATGCGGCTGACCTGCTGCGCCACCACCGCTGGCAAGTGTTCCGGCTCGTCGAGCGAACTGCGCAACACCGCCAGGGGTGTCTTGAGGCTGTGCGCCAAATCGTCCAGCGCGTCCTTGTAGCGGGTCTGGCGCGCTCGCTGCTGGTCGATCAGGGTGTTGAGGTTGTCGGTCAGCCCGGCAAGCTCCGTTGGGTATCGCCCTTCGACCTTGGTCTGTTCGCCCTGTTCGATGCGCCGCAACGCCTGCGCCACGCGTCGCAACGGCGCCAGCCCCCAGCCCAGCAGCAGGGTTTGCGCGAGCAGCAGCAGCACGCCGGCGCCGCCCAGCCAGCCCCACATGGTGCGGGCAAAGGCACCTAGTTCACGGTCAAACTCGCGCTGGTCCTCCAGCACCGAGAACACCAGCGCGCTCGACCGGGCCTGTTCGGCCCAGGTCACACCGTAGGTCGCGGCCAGAAACTGCCCGGAGGTGTCCGACAGGCTGTCATAGCGCCACTGGCCCGCGGCCTGCTGGCGCAAGAAGGGCGGATTCAGACCCAGGGTGGAGCCGGACTGCCACTCCTCGGCCTTGTCGAGATTGGCGATGTTGGCGTACAGGCCCGACGCCGGCAGGCTCAGGCGCGGCTCGGCCAGCGCGGCCGGCATGACCAGTGAACCCTTGGCATCGAGCTCGGCACCCGCCATCAACAGGTAGACCGTGCTCTGCAGCTTGGCGAAGCGGGCGGCGCGCACGCTGTCGGCATGCGCGCGCTGCACCGCCAGTCCCGCGCCGGCCAGGAACGCGAGCAGCACGACTGCGGCGCCAAGCACCAGACGGGCGCGAATCGAGTTGCCGAACCTCATTCCAGGGTGAATCGGTAGCCGCGCCCGCGCACGGTCTCAATCGCCTTGAGCGCGCCATCCGGGTCCAGCTTGCGCCGCAAGCGACCCACCAGAACCTCCAGCACATTGCTGTCGCGGTCCTCGTCGTGCGGGTAGAGGTAATCCGACAACTCTTGTTTGCTGACCACCCGCGCGCGTTCACGCACCAACAGTTCCAGCACGCGGTATTCGAAGGTCGTCAGATCAAGTACTGCGCCATCAAGCCGCACGCTCTGGGCCGAGAAATCAATACTCAAGGGACCGCATTGCAGTACGTCGGATGTGGCCTTGAGTGAACGGCGCAGCAGCGCCTTGACGCGCGCGGCCAGTTCGGGGTATTCAAACGGCTTGACCAAGTAGTCGTCAGCACCGGCCTCCAGGCCCTTGACCTTGTCTTGCCAACTGCCACGCGCCGTCAGAATCAGGATCGGCAGGGTGCGGCCCTCGGTACGCAAGGTCTGCACCACCGTCAGACCGCTGACCTTGGGCAGGCCCAGATCAACGATGGCAAGGTCCACCGGGTACTCGCGCGCCTGAAACAGGCCATCTTCACCATCGGCCGCGACGTCCACGCGGTAACCATCGGCCTCCAACTGGCGCTTGAGGCCCAGCCGCAGAACCGCGTCGTCTTCGATCAGCAGCAAGCGCATGTTGGCTCTGCGCCCAGCGAGCGGCTACAGCACGCGGCCACTGGCCACGTCGACCAGGATCACACGTACTTCGCCCTGCGGTGTCACCACTTTGACGCGCCACACGGCATAGCCGGCGCGCTCGGCGCGCTCCACCGACAGCACCCGCGCGCCGCTGCTGCGCTGCGCGATGGCGGCGGCGTCATCCCGGCTGGTGTCAGCCCAGGCCGGCAGCGCGAGGGCCATCAGGACACTACAGAGCAGGGCAGTTACAAGTTTCATGGCGTGGCGATGAACGTGGGCATTCTAGGGGGCATGGTACTACCGCTCGATCGGCTCCACCGACACCCGCAACGCCAGGCTGTGCCCAGGGTTCTCGCGCATGAAGGTGCTGTAGTGCTGGCCACGGTATTCGTAGGTGACGCGGTAACCGGTGATGCGCGTTTGCGTGTCGTACACCGTGCGGCAGCGCTTGACTTCACGCGGCGCGCGCTCGTGGCGATCGTAGTGCTCGGCGCGCTCGCGGTTCTCCAGCCGGTCGCCGGCAATCGCGCCCACCACGGCGCCCAGCGCGGTGGCGGCATCTTTGCCGCTGCCTTTTCCGACCTGGTGCCCAATGATGCCCCCGGCCAGGCCACCCACGATCGCACCGCCATACTGGCGCTCGCGATCAACACGGTACGAGTCCGCCACCCAGTGGCTGCTGCACTCATTGCGCGGAACGCTGATGTTTTCGTATTGGGGGTCGGCGCCACGAACGCGGGCCTGGTCGATGAAGCTCTCGGCGTGGGCGCCCAACAAGGTGGTGGCAATCAGACTGGCAATGACAAGACGTTTCATGTGAACTCCTGGGGGTTGGTATGGGACGCAGTGTGCGCGGCCCTGCATGAACGCAAGCTGAACCAAATGCAGAAAGTTCACACGCCCTTCGCCGTCGGCCCGAACGCCCAGGGTCTCAACGCATCCAACCCTACCAGTGCAACAACCGCGGGCCCAAGAGGGCGCCGACAGCCACTGGTATCGCCATGCCAAGCCCATACCAGACCAACAAGAAGGGCGCCGCCATCTCGGGGCAATGCAAGGCGTAGACCAGCGTGCCAACCGTGCTGGCCAACAGGCCCGCTGCCGCGCCGGCGAGCCTGAGGCGGGTCGGGGCCAGCCCCTTCATTGCCCACATCACGGCGACAAATACGGGAGCCGACACCAGGGCGATACTGAGGGCACAGGTCTTCCAGGTTTGACCCAGCAGCAACGCGGAGCGGTCTTGCGCCGCAGCCTGTAGCCACACCGAGGTTGCCAACACCGCCAGCAGCACAATCGGCCCCAGCAAAGCCGCTGGCGCCCACCCCATGGGCACACCGGGATGAGACAGTCGTTGCGCCAGCAGCAGCGCGATGGCGGCGAGTGAGGCCGGGAAGACCAGCTTGACCCAGAACATCGGCAGCATCGCCACCATTGGCAAGTTGGGGTTCAACCCGAACAGCGTGAGCATCAACGCGGCGGCGCCGAGGCCACCAAAGAGCAATCCATTCTGGAAGCGCTTTTGCGCCAAACCGGGGTCAACCGGCGCCACCCCCGTGGCCAACATCGCAATCAAGTCATCGGTCTTCATGGTGTCACTTTCATCAACGCCGCCAGCGCTTTCAGGCCACGGTGCACGCCCACCTTGATGGCCGACTCCGACATGCCGGTGGCACGCGCGGCCTCGGCCACCGACAAACCCTCCAGCTTGGTGTGCAGGATCGGCAAACGCTGCTGGTCAGGCAATTGTTCCAGCAATTTGGCCACATCGCGACGGGCCTCGGCGGCATCGGTGTCACAACTGGCGAACACGTCCAGCTCATCGTCCAAGGGCTCATGCAAGGCCTCGCGTCCGGCGCGGCTGCGAAACAGGTCGATCACCTTGTAGCGCGCAATCGCCTGTACCCAGGCGGTCAGGGGCTGGTCAGCGCGGTAGGTGTGGCGCTGGCTGTGAACTGCGAGCAGGGTGTCTTGCACAAGGTCCTCGATTTCGTCCGGTAAGCCACTCAGCCTGCGCCTGAGAAACGCACGCAGGTGCGTGCTCAGCGCTTTCAGGAACGCATGGTAGGCATCGGCCTCTCCGCCAAGCCCCCGCAGCAGCAGCGCACGCAGGCGCGCCTCGTTGGCCTTCATGTCGGCCAACGCTCGCCCCTGTACTGGTATTCGTTCCATGGCGCCGCCTGGTTACACCGTTTGGTAAATAGATTTCCAGGCAGATTGTGCCAACTATGCGACCAAGCCGGGTGTTGGCGCGAACCAGCCCTCCAGGCACGGCACACAAGCATCTATTGCCCGGGAAAGCCTGGTCGCGCCAGTCAGTCACCCTGTTCACCGACGAGTAGCGGGTGCGCCGGCCGCCACTCGCCTGTGCCGCCGTCCTGGGCACCGGCTTCCCTGCAACAGCAGGTGCTGTGGGGTGCCTTGTTGGTCGCCGTCGCGGTGTATGGGCTCAGCCGCTTTTCCCTCGATAACTTCGAAATAGGCCGGCTCCGGCAACCGTCTGGCGAGGGCATGAAGCCTGCCACCGAAACAAATATTCAAGCCGGCCTGTAACCATTTCTCAAATGCTCCCGAACTAACTGGCAGACCGCGCTGACCAAGGTTTCTCAAACCAGCCAGGCGGCCTGAATCCTTCAATCCATTTTCAACGGAGTTACTTCAATGCGTTCCACATCCATCCAATCCGCTTCCTCCTTCGCCTTGACCGCTGCCTTGCTGGCGCTGTCATCGGCTGCCTTCGCCGCCGATGCGCCCAACGGTTCGGTCGGCAAGGCGATTGCGGCGAACGACAAAGTGCATTGCTACAACGTGCACGCTTGCAAAGGCAACAGCGACTGCAAGACCGCTGAACATAGCTGCAAAGGCCAGAACGGCTGCAAGGGCCATGGCTTCAAGGCCATGCCTGCGGCACAGTGCCTCAAGAGCAACGGCGTCATCGGCGACATCACGGGTTAGACCGCTCTCAACACGCGGGCCAGGCGACACGCCTGGCTTGGCCTGACTGGCTGACTGGCTGACTGGCTGACAAGACGAGCTGGCGCCACCGCAGGCTGATTTTGCCCTGGAAACCCCCTTCATGACACCACAATCCACCCGCTTGGCAAGCACCCACACCGGCTTCGGCTTGGGCTTGCGCACGCCACACTACAGCGACTTCCTCGCAGCCAAGCAACCGCTGGATTGGCTGGAGATCATTACCGACAACTACCTGGTCGAAGGCGGCAAACCGCTGGTGGTGCTGGACACGCTGCGGCGGGACTATCCCGTGGCCATGCACGGTGTGGCGATGTCCATCGGCGCACCGGGCGGTGTCGACTTGGGCTACCTGCGACGGGTAAAGTCCCTGGCTGAGCGGATCCAACCCCTTTGGGTGTCCGACCACCTGTGCTGGGCCGGCACCGGGCCACAGCAGTTGCATGACCTCTACCCGCTGCCTTACACCGAAGAGGCGGCGCGTCATGTCATCACGCAGATTCGGCGCGCCCAAGACGTGTTGCAGCGCCGACTGGTGCTGGAGAACGTGTCAAGCTACATCGACTACAAGCAGTCGTGCGCATCGGAGTGGCAGTTCCTGGCGCACATCGCCAACGAGGCGGACTGCCTGTTGCTGGTCGATGTCAACAATGTCTTTGTGAGCAGCGTCAACCACGGCTTCGATCCAATGCAGTACCTGCGGGCCTTGCCGGCCGGCCGGGTGCAGCAAATTCATCTGGCTGGCCACTCCGATCTGGGTGAGCACATCATCGACACCCATGACCATCCCGTAGCCCAAGCGGTGTGGGACTTGTACGGCCAAGCCTGCAAGCTATTTGGTCCGGTGGCGGCGATGATCGAACGCGACGCCAACATCCCCAATCTGCCCACGCTGCTGGACGAACTGGCGATCGCGCGCGGCATCGCCAGCAACTGCACTGCGGCAACCGTCGGGCACATTGAACCACCGCCGGTGCCCCTGTTCTCGTGGCCCGCACCCGACAACAGCGCCAACACGCCGACTCTGCAGCAGGTTCAACAGATCCTGAGCCACTACATTCTTGCGCCGCGCAGCGTGAACACGCTGGACGCCACCCTGGTCACAGCGAGTCAACCTGCGCAGCCACCGGTTACGGCGGCGGCGTTGGTGCGTGTACGCCAAGGCGCCGACAGCGCGCAACGCCTTGGCATCTACCACCACGCTTACCGCGCGCGGTTGATCGAAGTGCTGGCTGACAGCTTCGCCAAGACCTATCTGTTCATGGGTTCGGACAGCTTTGACCGCGATGCAATGGCCTACGCCGTGGCGCACCCGCCGACCCAACGCAGCCTCAACCGTTATGGCGCCGAGTTCCCCGACTATCTGGCGGCGCTCTATCCGGGCAATCCGGAACTGTTTGAGCTGGCCCAACTCGACTGGGACTTGCGCACCTGCTTCGATGGCCCGGACAAGCCGGCACTGGACGCCGCGAGCGCCGGACGCGACTCGCACCAGGCGTGGCTTGATCGCGGCCAGCCGCTGCATTGCAGCGTTCGCCTGCGCCATGTCCACACCAACGTGGTCAAGCTGTGGCAGGCAATTGACGCGGATGAGGAGGTGCCGCCAGCGGTGCACCACGACCACGCCACCAGCCTGCTCGTGTGGCGCAAGCAACTGCAGCCCCACTTCCAGACGCTGGAGCCCGATCAGGGCCTCTTTGTGCGGCATCTTGCCAACGGCGCCTCGATCAACGCGGCCTGTGCCGAGCTGGCCGATACCGCCACCCTGCCCGACCCCCAACGGCTCGGTCTGTGGCTGCGCAACTGGTTGCAAGAGGGTTGGTTGAGGGCTGAGCCCTAACGTATCCCTGCTTCCCGCGCTTCCTGTCGGTGAATCCAGGCCAACAAGGCGCACAAGGCGGTGCCTGCCACCACCAGTCCAACGGTACTCATGGCCCAATAGCCCGGCGCACCCCGCAGCGCCGCAGGTGCCCAGGCACTGTGCGTCACGACATAGCCGCCGCCCAGCCCGATACCCCACAATGAGACCGCGAAGAACACCAAGGGCAACAGCGTGATGCGGTGCGAGCGCAGCACAAAATTGGCCAGGGTCTGGGCCGCGTCCCCGACGTGAAACCACCACACCCACACCAGCAAGGGCATGGCGGCGGCGATGATGGTCGGGTTGTCGGTATAGACCCCCAGCACCCACTCGCGACCGAAAAACACCAGCGCACCCAGCACCAGCCCCAAGCCAACACCAATCTCCACGCCGTGCCAACCCAGGCGCCTGGCCTCGGCAAAATCCCGGGCACCGACCCGCTGCGCGACCAGCGTGGCGGTGCCGTTGGCCAGCGCCAGCGGCACCATGAACATCATGGACACCAGATTGGCCGCCAACTGGTGCCCGGCGACCGCCTCGGCGCTCTGGCGCGAAATCAGGAAGGCCATGGAGGTGAAGCCGGCCACTTCGATCAGAATCGCCGCGCCCATCGGCCCGCCCAGGCGCAACAGGCCGAGCAGAGCCTGGCGGTTCGGACCGCTGAAGCCGCCCCGGTGCAGCCCAAACTGGGCGTAGAAGGCATCACGGTGCAACACGGCCCAGGCGATGAGCACCTGCGCCCACATCACCAAGGCGGTGGCCCAGCCGCAGCCGACCACGCCCATCGGCGCGACTCGCCAGGGCTCGGCCATGCCGGGCAAGGACAGCGACCAGCCGTAAATGAACAGCACACTCAAGGGGATCTTCAACAACAGGCCGGTGACCTGAATCGCCATCACCGCCTTGGGGCGTGACACCGCCGTGTTGAAACCCCGATAGACCGTGAACAACAGCGACGCCGGCAGTGAAAACGCCAGTGCGCTGAGGTAGCCCTCGACCTTGTGCGCCACTTCGGGCGTCGGTTTCGCCAGCGCCAGAAAGGGGCCTGGAAACAGCAGCAAGGTGCAACCCAGCACGGACAGGGCCAAAGCCAGCCAGATCGCCTGGTGCACCTGGTCGCCCGCAGCGTGCAACTTGCCAGCACCGAAGAGCTGGCCCGCTACCGGGCTGATGGCCAGCACCACGCCCATCAGGCCAATGAACACCGTGATATAGGCCGCCGCGCCGACCGACAAGGCGGCCAGGTCGTTGGCCGCGAAGCGTGCGACCAGAATGGTGTCAACCGTGCTGAAGCCCAACACCGCGAGTTGACCAATCAACACCGGCCAGGCCATCGGCAGGATTCGTGCGAAGCTGTCGCGCAGCGAGGCGAGGTAACTGGGATGCGCGGCGCGCGCCATCACGCCGCTCCCACCGGTAACGACGCCAGCAGTTTGCGAAAGACAGAAGTGCTCATCGCGACCAAGTATCGCCGATGAGCCTCGCTCGCAATCGCGGGTTAACGAATGCGCGGTGGCGCCAGCAACTGCTCGGGCAGCGTGAAATAGGCCGCCGAGGCGCCCAGGTGTTGGCGCGCCTGGGCCAGTTCGTGGCGCGCCACGGAGCGCAAATGCACTTCATCCGGGCCATCGAGCAAATGCATGGCGCGGCCCCAGGTCCAGAAATAGGCCAGCGGCGTGTCGTTGGACAAGCCCATGGCGCCAAACACCTGGATGGCGCGGTTGACCACACGGGTTTGCAGCCGCGCCGCCACCACCTTAATGGCCGACACATCGACCCGGCTTTGCGTCGACTGACCGACATCAAGCTGCCATGCGGCTCGCAGCACCAAAAGCCGCGCCTGATCAATCTCCAGGCGGCTCTCGGCAATCCACTCCTGCACATTGGCGAAGTCCGACAGGTGTTTGCCAAAGGCCTCGCGCTCCAACGTGCGCTCGCACATCATCGACAGCGCCAACTCGCATTGACCAATGGTGCGCATGCAGTGGTGGATGCGCCCCGGACCCAGGCGCGCCTGCGCCATGGCGAAGCCTTCGCCAAGTTTGCCCAGCAGGTGGTCCAGCGGCAGGCGCACATCGCGAAAGGTGATCTCGCAATGCCCTTCCGGCGAGTGGTGCTGCATGATGGGAATGTTGCGCAGCACCGTCACGCCGGGTGTGTCCAGCGGCACCAGCAGCATGCTGTGCTGGTCGTGTTTGGCCGCCTCGTCAGCGCCGCTGCGGCACATCACGATCAGCAGCTTGCAGTGTGGGTGCGCCGCGCCGGTGGTGAACCATTTGCGGCCGTTGATCACCCAGTGGTCACCTTGCCGCGCCACGCGCGTCTGCAAATTGGTCGGGTCGCTGGAGGCCACATCCGGCTCGGACATGGCAAAGGCCGAACGTATCTCGCCTTGCAGCAGGGGCTGCAGCCACTGCTGGTTCTGGGCGGGACTGGCAAACCGGTGCAGCAACTCCATGTTGCCGGTGTCGGGTGCGCTGCAATTGAAGACTTCCGAGGCCCAGGGCAGACGGCCCATCAGCTCGGCCAGCGGCGCGTAGGCCAGGTTGCTCAAACGCGTGCCCGGCTCGTCGTCGCGCAAGCTGGGCAGGAACAGGTTCCACAGGCCTTCGGACTTGGCCAGCGCCTTGAGGTCGGCCATGAATGGCGGCGGAAACTGCCCCTGCGCCACCGCCTGGTGCCAGGCGGCGTTGTGGGGCAGCAGGTATCGGGCCGTGAATTCTTCCAGGCGCGCTCGCAAGGCCAACACCGGGGCGGGGTAGTCAAAGTTCATGGCCGACACTCCATCGACGGTGGAGCCCTGGACAACAAACGGTCCGCGCGGCCAGTTCCGTCACAAGCCCAGAGTCTGCCAAAGCCAATCGACTTTGGCTGTCACCTCGGCGCGCGCTGCACCGCTGTCGCGCTAACGATACTCACCGCACGTTGGCGCGGCGGGCGTTATCGGCGGTGGCTTGCTTTGCCACGCTGGCCAGCGCCCGTGCGTAAGGGCACGCAACAACCACTCCAACGGACCGTAGGCATGGCTACGCAGCCACCAGCGGCTCAATAGCAATTGCACACCGTAGATCGACAGGGCCAACAAGGCTACCGATGGCGGCGCCAAGTGCCCGATCAGACCCCAACCCCAGCCCGTGAACACCAGGGCGCACACCAGCGATTGCATCAGGTAGTTGGTCAGTGCCATTCGTCCCGCTGGCGCCAACCAGTCGCCCAGGCTCGCTCCTCGCGGGTGCTGCAGCAACAGTAGCAGCGCGGCGGCATAGGCCGCGGCGAGGGCCGGGGCGGTGAGGATGCCGATGGCCAAGCCGAGCACGCTGTGGCCAATCTGCGCGGGTGTCGCGGTCATGGTGCTGTAAGCGAGTGCACCGACCAGCCCAAGGGGTGCGCCGATCAGCATGACTCGAATCAGCTTGCCACGCTGGGCTGGCAGATCGTCAAAACAATGGGTCTTGGCAGCGGCCAGGCCAAGCAGGAACATCGCCAATGCGCAAGGCGCCTGGATCAGGACCAGTGTCGGCCACACATGGGTGCGTAGCTGGTAGAGATGTTGCGCGATGGTGGCGCCAATGCCGTGACGGTAGGCGCTCGTGGCGCGCGCGATGTCGTCATGAATGGCCTGCATCGGCATCACGACGTCCGCGGACGTCATCGCCAGCCCCACCAGCGCCCAACACAGCGCCGTTACCAGCACCAGCGTGATGGCGAGTTTGACGGCGACCTGCGGCGCGAGTTGACGCATTTTGAGCAGCAACAGTCCCAGCAGCGCGTAGGTCAACAGAATGTCGCCATAAAACAGCAGCACGGCATGGCCGATCCCGAGCAGCAGCAAGCCCGCGCTACGGCGCAGGTAACGCGGCACGAAGGCCGAGTGCGCACGCTGCGCCGACGCCATCTGCACCGTGAAGCTGTAGCCGAACAGGAAGGAAAACAGCAGGTAGAACTTGGTCTCGAACAGCGTTCGCACCAGGCTCAGGGTGAGGTGATCGAGCCAGCCATCGAAGGCCGGATCGTGAAGGCCGCTGCCGTAATAGGCCGAGGCGAAGGCGCCAATGTTGACCATCAAAATGCCAAGCAACGCAAAGCCGCGCAGCGCGTCGAGATCAGCAATTCTGTTGGTCGAAACGGGTTCTGTCATGGGAGGGCGCGCTCAGGCAAGGCGGGTACCGCGGCCTTGCGCGCAATGGGGGAGGGGTTTCCACGGCTTGGTCACGTTCAACGGGGCGGGCGATCTTACCCCGCCCTGGTTGGGGTCCGGGCGCAATCAAGGCTGCGTCGAAGCACGCGCGAGCCTCGATCGATTTCATTTGCAAACTTATTGATGAGACGCTGTACTAGCCTTCAACTCTCTAAGCTGCTCCAGCAGTCTGGGAATATCGGTATCGACAATGCTCCAAAGGGTGTCCTTGTCGATACCCAAGTAGCCGTGGATCAACTGGTTGCGAGTTGCTATCAACATGCGCCATGGGATCTGCGCAGACGACGCGCGCTCTGCGTCCGGTATGTGCGTAGCCGCCTCGCCAATGAGTTCGATGTTGCGCACCGTGGCATCAAGATAGAAGCGCCATTCGCGCCGGGGTGTCGCCTCAGACATGGACGGCATCCGACTCCACATACGGGCGCAACTCTGGGCGCAGCGCCTTGTCGGTCACCAGGTCCACCGGGCAGCCTAGCATGTCCTCCAAGTAAAACTGGACGCCAAAATACCGCGCAGAGGTCGCCGGGCCATCAAACGAAACCAACACATCAACATCACTTCGTTCGGTCGCGTGATCGCGTGCGGTGGAGCCAAACAGCGCCAAACTCGACACGCCGAACTGGCTTACAAGATGGGCCTTGTGTTGCGATAGAAGCTGGACGGCGGTTTGGCGGTTCATAGCGACAGTTTAGCGTCCGCAGGGGCTACGTGTCAGGCTTTGGCGCCAGTTCACCCTTGACTCACAAACCCAGGCCCTGCCAGAGCTGCTCCATGCGGGCCGTCACCTCAGGCGTCATCAGAAGCGGCCGGCCCCATTCGCGGCTGGTCTCACCCGGCCACTTGTTGGTGGCATCCAGCCCCATCTTGCTGCCCAGGCCGCTGACGGGCGAGGCAAAGTCCAGGTAGTCGATTGGCGTGCTGTCCACCAACAGGGTGTCGCGGGTCGGGTCCATGCGGGTGGTGATGGCCCAGATCACCTCTTGCCAATCGCGCACGTTGACGTCGTCGTCCACCACCACGATGAACTTGGTGTACATAAACTGGCGCAGAAAGCCCCAGATGCCAAACATCACCCGGCGGGCGTGGCCGGGGTAGGCTTTTTTGATGCTCACCACCGCCATGCGGTAACTACAGCCTTCGGGGGGCAGGTAGAAGTCGATGATTTCGGGGTACTGCCGCTGCAACAACGGGATGAATAACTCGTTCAAGGCCAGGCCCAACATGGACGGCTCATCGGGCGGCTTGCCGGTGTAGGTGGAGTGGTAAATCGGATCACTGCGCAGGGTGATGCGGTCGATGGTGAGCACCGGAAACCACTCCTGTTCGTTGTAATACCCGGTGTGATCGCCGTAAGGTCCCTCCAGCGCGTGCTCAAAACCAGTCGCGTGGCCAGGGTCTGGCCGGATGCTGCCTTCGAGCACGATCTCGGCGTGCGCCGGCACCCGCAGCTCGCTGCCTAGTGCCTTGACCAGTTCGGTGCGGCTACCGCGCAGTAGCCCGGCGAACTGGTACTCGGACAAACTGTCGGGCACCGGCGTGACCGCACCCAGGATGGTGGCCGGATCAGCCCCGATGGCCACACACACCGGGTACGGTTGACCGGGATTGACGGCGCAGTGCTCCCGAAAATCCAGGGCGCCGCCGCGATGCGGCAACCAGCGCATGATGACTTTGTTGGGGCTGAGCACCTGCTGGCGGTAGACGCCCAGGTTCTGGCGCGGCTTGTGCGGGCCACGGGTGATGACAAGACCCCAGGTGATCAACGGCGCCACATCACCGGGCCAGCAGTGCTGAATGGGCAGGCGCGCCAGATCGACATCGGCGCCTTCCCACACCACCTCTTGGCAGGGCGCGTGGCGCAGCTCCCTGGGTGCCATGTGCCACAGGGTGCGCACCAGGCTCTTCATGCCCATCATGTCCTTGAAGCCCTTGGGCGCCTGCGGCTCCTTGAGCGCCGCCAGCGCCGCGCCAAACGGGCGCAACTCGCTGATGTCGTTGACCCCCATCGCCAGCGCCACCCGCCGGGTGCTACCGAACAGGTTGCCCAACACCGGCATGCTGTGCCCGCTAGGCTGTTCGAACAACAGCGCCGGCCCGCCTGCGTGCAAGGCGCGCTGGCACAACGCCGTCATTTCCAGGTGCGGCGACACCGGCAGCGCGACACGCTTGAGTTCACCCAGGCTTTCGAGCCGGGTGATGAAGGCACGCAGATCCCGGTCGGCCATGTGCTCAGGCGGTGGCGCCGGGGGCCGTATAGGTGCTGGCTTCCAACAGATCAGCCCGCACCTGCTCGAACACCTGCCGTGCTTGCAGCGGGTCAAAGTCGGCGTGGTAGGTCTTCCTTACACCGATGTGCTGCAGTTGGTAATAGCGGTCGGCGCTCACACCGTGGCGTGCCAGGCAATTCTTGACGCAGGCCAGCGCGCAGCCGTCCAGCGCCACGATGGCGCGACCGGAGGTGGCGGTCTTGACCAGGCTGGGTACATCACCCCCCACGCCGGCGATGCACGACATCTCGGCCACACCCTGGCGGTCGAGCTGCAGCGCGACGTGGTTGGCGAGCTGGGCTGCGCTGGAGCAGCCTGAACACGCGTATACCAATGCCAGCTTGTCTTGGCGGCGGGTCATGGACTGGACTGCAGGTGTTGATGCGGGAGGTGGCGGCAGGGGCGTGTGCTCAATGGTGCACCAAGCGCTGGCGCACACGTGCCAGCACCTGCAACGGCTTGAGGCTCTCCAGATCGAGCACCGGCAGTTCAATCGCGTCAATGGTGTTCTTGACCAGCAAGCCCAGTTCGGTGTCGCCTTCCATCGACAGGCGGCGGCTGAAGAACAGGGTGTCGGGATCTTCCTGGCGGCGCGCCAGCAACACAAAGTCGTAGGCGCTGGCGCTGATGGTCAGGTCGGCGCCAGCCGTATTTTGGGTGGCTACAAAGCGCTGTCCACGCCACTCAAAATCAAACGCCCACTGGGCATCCGTCACCCGCAGGCGCAGCTTCTTGCCAACCAGCAGTTGCGTCACGTCGGCGCTAAGCTGGCGCGACAGCGCCACGTTCAACGCCGTCACAAACAGCAAGGAACCTGGGTAAGCCGGCAATTTGGCCAGCAGATCACCGAGCGGACGGGGCAACAGGAACGGGCTTGATTGCATGATGAGACTCCAGCGGTTAGTCCTTGCAGAGGTGGGCGAGAGCGTGGCGACGAAGCTTGTGTCAGGCCGCTTGCGCCGTCAACATCTCCAGGCCGGGTTTGCCGTGCCAATAGCCATTGCAGGGTTGGTCGGGCATCAGATCAGCCATGGCGGCCAGGGCTTGCGCTCCGGTGCGCACACCCTCTTGCACCGCACGAAACAGCCCGACCACCTCGGCCGTGTCGTGCCACTGCGGGCTGATGCGCAAAACATCGACGCCCAACTCGCGCAGCGACGCGAGTTCATTGACCAGGTTGTAAACCTTGGCTGATTGCGTCTGGGTGCCGTTGAGCACCAGAAAGCTTTCATGCTCACGGGTGCGCATCAGCAAACCGTCGCCATGCGCCAGGCAACTGAACTGGCAATCGTCCTTGGGCAAATTGCGGTGCCGCGCGGTGAAGCAGCGCGCCGAGAACGCCAGTGGCATGCGGCCATAGGCAAACACCTCGGTTTGCAGACCAGCCGGTCGGCCCTGCTGCAACACAGCCAGATCGTCACGCCCCATCTCCAACGGAATCACCCAACGGGCGATGCCCAGGGTCGCCATCCATTGCAGGGTCGGCACGTTGTAGATGTTCAGGTGCGGGCCACCCACGAAGGGGCCTTTGCCCTGCATGCACTTGACCGCGCCGATGTCATTGGCCTCCACCATGAAGTCGCCGTTGGCGGTGATCCGGTGCAGCATGCTCACGTCGGAGCCGGACTCGATCAGCACCTGCGTGCTGAGCACCACCTCCTTGCCTGCGGCACGCAGCTTCTGGGCGATCTCCAGCCAGTCGGCCAGGCGCAACTCGTGGCGGCGCGAACACACGGTTTCACCCAGGTAGACAATGTCCACCGGCATGGCCGCCACCGACTCGTAGAACTTGAACACGGCGTCACGCTGCCAGTAGTACAGCAGGGGGCCCAGGGCGAGTTTCAAAATGCGTTCTCCGTGATGGGTTGCGCCAGCGTTATTTCCATGGTCGGTGGTAGGCGCCCAGGGTGTGTTGCTGGCCTTCGGCGACCTTGTCGAGATCGTTCATCCAGGCCGGCTTGGCCGAATAGCGGTGCGGGTTGTCGCGGCAGTTGTCGATCGCTTCGCGCCACACCTTGGTGACCTGCGCCACATAGGCCGGGCTGCGCTGGCGGCCTTCGATCTTGATGGCGCGCACGCCCATCTTCATCAGCTTGGGTAGCAGCTCCAGCGTGTTGAGGCTGGTGGGCTCCTCGATGGCGTAGTAGTTGTGCTCGTCGCCCACGTCAAATCGGCCCTTGCACAGGGTCGGGTAGCCAGCGTTTTCACCCGGCGCGTAACGGTCGATCAACACGCCGTTCAGACGTGATTCACGTCCCTGCGGCGTCTCTTGCCAGCGCACCGCCTTGGGTGGCGAACAGACACCATTGGTGTTGGGCGCCTCGCCGGTGACGTAGGACGACAGGGCGCAACGGCCTTCCACCATCACACACAGACTGCCAAAGCCAAACACCTCGATCTCGACCGGTGTCTTTTCCAGCACCTGCTCGACCTGGGTCAGGGACAACACGCGCGGCAACACCGCGCGGGAGATGCCGAAGTGCTGGTGGTAGAAGTTGATCGCTTCATAGTTGGTGGCCGAACCTTGCACGGACAGGTGCAGGCGCAGCGCCGGGTAACGCGTCATGGCGTAGTGCATCAGACCGGGGTCGGCCAGGATCACGGCATCGACCCCGCTTTGCGCGGCGCGGTCGATCGCCCCTTGCCAGACCTGCGGGCTGGCGGCCTGCGGGTAGGTATTGAGCGCCAGCAAGATCTTGCGGCCGCGCTCATGGGCATACCGGATACCGCTGGCGATGGCGGCTTCATCGAAGTTCAAACCGGCGAAGTTGCGCGCGTTGGTGGCGTCGCGAAAACCGAGGTAGACGCAGTCCGCGCCGTGATCGACCGCCGCCTTGAGCGCAGGCAGGCTGCCGGCCGGGCAGACCAATTCCATGCGGGCAGTCGGCGTGCCCGACGCAGCGGGGGAAGTGTCGTCCATGTTGGTGTCCATCTAGGTTCCGTGGTTCTGGCAAGGCAGCCGGCCAGTGGCGCAAGACCAATTGGGGCCGCCCCCTCCCGCCTGCGAGCGAGCGACCCGGCGCACGCCGTGCTCGCGAGCGCTTGGCTATGCGGCATGGCCGCCGGGGGGACTGGTCACGCCTTACCCACGCGCTACCGTGCCAGTTGCCGGGTGAGGGTAGCTGATCCGGTCGTCGCCGCCACTGATCTTGATCAAGGAACGCCCGGTTTAAGCGCTGTCGCATGGTATCCTCGCCCCAGCACTGGTCAAGCATTGTCAGGCCCATCCTGGGACGCCGACATTCCCATTCAAGGGGCATCGCATGGTCAGCAGTGGTCGAGTCGATCTGCCAGCCACCCGAGCGCAAACTGCCGCATGAACCGCAACCTTTGGCTCCTGACGATTTGCCAGGGCTTGTTCCTGACCAACAACGTTACTTTCATCGCCATCAACGGGCTGGTCGGCTTGAGCCTGGCCCCCTCAAGCTGGATGGCCACCCTGCCGGTCATGGGTTACGTGATCGGCGGCGCGCTCTCAACCCCGCTGGTGGCCCGCACCCAGCAGCACTTTGGTCGCAAGGCCTCGTTTCAGATGGGACTGGGCGTGGCGTTCGCCTCGGCCATTCTGTGCGCCTACGCCGCCGTCACACGCGACTTCTGGCTGCTGTGCGCGGCCACCGTGGTCGCCGGCTACTACAACGCCAACGCCAACCTGTACCGTTTCGCCGCCGCCGAATTGGCCACCAAGGAATGGCGCGAAAAGGCCGTGTCGCTGGTGATGGCGGGCGGCCTGATCGGCGCGGTGCTGGGGCCGAACCTGGCGCAGTACACCCGCGGGCTGACGGCGGTACCGTTTGCCGGGGCCTACCTGGCGCTGGCCGGCGTGGCGGTGTTGTCCTTTCTGGCGATGCTGCCGATTGCGTTTGAACCGCACCTTGCGTCCAGGGCCAATTCGGGCGGACGCCCGCTGTCGGTGCTGATGCGCCAACCGGTCTTCATCGTGGCCGCCACCGCCGGGGCCCTGAGCTTCGGCGTCATGAACCTGCTGATGGCGGCCACGCCGATTGCCATGCAGCAGTGCGGCTTGGCGTTCCCGGATGCCGCCTTGGTGCTCGAATGGCATGTGATAGGCATGTTCGCACCGGGCTTTTTCACCGGCCACCTGATCAAGCGCTTCGGCGCGCTGGCGGTCATGGCCGTGGGTGTGCTGCTGTATGCCGCTTGTATCGTCGTCGCCTTGTCGGGCGTGGACCTTCACCAATTTCTGCTGTCGCTGTTTCTGTTAGGTGTGGGCTGGAACTTCCTGTTCACCGGCAGCACCACCTTGTCACTGCAAACTTACTCGTCCGACGAAAAGGACCGCGCCCAAGGGGCGCTCAACTTCTTTGTGTTCGCCACGCTGGCGCTGAGTTCCCTGGCCTCCGGCGTGGTGGTCACCACCACCGGCTGGGCCTGGCTCAACTATGGCTCCATCGTGCCGGTGGCGGTGATTGCGCTCGCGCTGGTCTGGCTGGCGATCCATGCCTCCAACGCGGCCAAAGGCAGCGGTCGGGCAATCAGGTAGCCCTGCAGAATCGGACAACCCGCCTCGGTCAGAAACTGCCTTTGCATCAGCGTCTCAACACCCTCGGCGACCACGCTCAACCCCAGCGCCGAGGCCAGCCCCAACAGCCCTTTGACGATGGCGCGTGAGTCAGCATCCTGCTCCAGGTCGCGCACAAACGACTGGTCCACCTTCAACTGCGTGGGCCGCAGGCGCTTGAGGTAGGCCAGCGACGAGTACCCCGTGCCGAAGTCATCAATGGCGATGCCCACGCCGAGACCGCGCACCCGGTCGATGATGTGCTGGCTGGCGTCGGTGTCGGTCATCAGCACACTCTCGGTGATCTCGATCTCCAGGCGCGACGGATCGAGGCCACTGTGGCGCAGCACCGACTGCAGGTTCTCCAACAGGCGGTGCCCCCTGAACTCCAGCGCCGAGACGTTGACGGACATGCGTCCGACGTCCACGCCGCGCTGCGCCCATTGGGTCATCTGCTCGCAAGCGGCGGCGAGTATCCAGGCGCCCATGTCGGCGATCTTGCCGCACTCCTCGGCTATCCCAATGAAGGCGCCGGGATAGAGCAGTCCGCGGGTTGGGTGCTGCCAGCGCACCAACGCCTCAACGCCGATCAGTCGCCCGCTGCGCGCGTCCACCTGAGGCTGGTAGTGCAGCACCAGTTCGTGGTTGGTGATCGCGGCGCCCAGCGCCCGCTCCAGCTCCAGGTTGGCCTGCAGGCGCTGGTTGAGCTCGGCATGAAAGAAGCCGTAACGCGCCCGCCCCAGGGCCTTGGCCTGGTACATGGCGATGTCGGCGTGTTTGACCAGGGTCTCGAAATCATCGGCGTCTTCGGGGAACACGGCGATGCCGATGCTGGCCGACACCTGCGCAGGGGCATGCACTGGCGCGCCCACCAATTGCAGTGGCGCTTCAACCGCTCGCAGCAGCCGCTCGGCCACCTCGCCCAGACGTTCCCACTGATCAAGGTCGCGCACCATGACCAGGAATTCATCGCCGCTTTGGCGGCACACCACATCCACATCGCGCAGCACCGCACGCAATCGCTGGCTAACCTGAACCAGCACTGCGTCACCGGCGCCGTGTCCCATCGTGTCATTGACCGCCTTGAAGCGGTCCAGGTCGATGAACAGCAGGCCAAAGCGCTGCTGATGGCGACGCGCCAGCAGCAGCTCACGCTGCACCAGATCGTGAAACAGCGAGCGATTGGGTAGCCCGGTCAATTGGTCGTACAGCGCGAGCGCCTGCAACTGCTGATTCTTCTGTTCGAGTTCGCCAAACAGTGCCGCCAACTGGCTCTGCACCCTGCCCAGATGCCGCCCGAGCTGCCCCAGTTCGTCATGGCGGCGCCAAGCCATGGTCGGCTTGCTGCCAACGTCCAGGGCCAGGGCCGTCGCTTGATCCTTCAAGCGTTCGATTGGATTGAGCACCCGGCTCACCAGCACCATCAGTAGCACCACCATGCTGAGCGCCACTTGCACCACCACCAACAAAGTCATCTGATTGCGCCGCTGGGCCAGCAGACTCTTGCCATACGTGGTGTCGAACCAGACCTGAAGATTGCCCAACGTTTCGCCGCCGCGCATGACCGGTTTGCGCCGGTGCTCGAGCGTTGCCGAGTTCTCTTCAGCCAGCTCGCCGTGCACGCCTGGGCGGTTGCGCATGATCGGCGGCGCGTGCGGCCGGTTCTCACTGATCCGCACCGCCATCACCTGCGGATTGGCCAGCAATTTGTCGGCGGCCTCGCGCAAGGCCAAGGTGTCGATCACCCACATTGGCTCGACGATGGAGGCCACGCCGATGGCCATCACATCGGCCTTGCCTTGCTCCAGCATGGTCTGCTGGGATTGCTCGCTGATCCTCTGCTCGATCGTCACCATGACCAGCGCTGGCAACACCACGCCCAGGAACACCACCAACAACATGGTCCGGCGCAAGGTCAGGCCGCGTGACCACGCCGTGCGAACGCGTTGATAGACCCGTTGGCCAGCCGCCGGCAATCGCATGGTCACGGCGTTCGGGCGCCCGCCCGCCCTGGCTTGGGCAAGGGCGGCAAGGCGGCGTTGAGTCGCGCCATCAGCGCGTCCGGCACGGCGGGGCTGCAATAGAGGTGGCGTTCCAGACCGGCTGGCATGTCGTTCAAAGGTGCCAGACTGAGCTGCTTGGCGTGGTTCGGGCTCTGCTTGAGAATCACCTCGGCTTCCTCCGGCGCCACCAGCATCCAGTCGGCCCGCTCGGCCAACAGCATGCTGACCAACTGCAAAGGCTCGCCGCTGGTGGTGACTTTGCGAACCGCACGGGTGGCGATCAACGCGTCGACGCGCACGCCAAATGAGTATCCGTCCTTGACCAGCAGGCGCAAACTGGGCGAGGCCAAGGCGTCTTCAAAGCCCATGCCCGGCTGCCACCCTGCGCCGACCCGAACCAAGGCGGCCAGGGGCTGGTCGCGGTACAGCGCCACCGAGAACTTGCCCACCGCCTCGCGCGACGGGTTGCGAAACCAGCCCACGCCGCAATGCGCCGCGGTGCCGTGCTGGATCAGCGCCAGTTGTCGCTGGCTGGGCGTAAGCATCCAGCGAAACGCGATGCCAGCGCGCTCGAACGCCAAGGCGGTAGGCGTCGCCACCAGGCCCTGAACCGCACCATCGGCAAGCGTCTGCGAGTAGGGCGCTCGCTCCTGGTAGTGCACCAGAATCGGCGCCGCCACGGCGCCCCCTTGCAGCGCTTGCGCCAGGGCGCGGGCGCCAATCAGCGCCGTACCGGCGAGGACCCATTGCAGACGGCGCAGGCGCATGTCAAGCCTGCGTGTCTAGAAGTGGGCGTCCAGCCAACGCTGGAGCGCTGCAAACACTGGGCCGGCATCGAGTTCATTGAAGATCTCGTGGTACAGCGACTCAAAGCACTGCGTGCTGACACAGCGCTTGGGCGCCAGTTCAGCAAAGCGGCGACTGCCGGCCGGATTGACCAGGCGGTCGGCGCCAGCGTACAGCAGCAGGGTCGGCACCTGCCACTGGGGCGCCAGAGCGACGGTCGCCGGCCCGGCGTCGGCAATGAAACGCGCCAGACGCCCGCAGACCCGATCGTGCACCAGCCGGTCGCTCTGATAGGCCTTGACCGTGGCCGGATCGTGTGAAATCAGATTGGAGTCCAGGCCGTTGCCAACGCGCAGGTTGGGCGCGATCTTGGGCACCACCGCCAGCAGCAGCCTCTGGACCGCACTAAGTCCGGGGTCCAACGCTGGGGAGGACATTACCAGGCCCTGCACTGGGCGCAACTCCAAGGACACGAAGCGCGCCGCGACCAGGCCCCCCATGCTGTGCCCCAACAGAATCAGGGGCGTGCCCTTGTCCATGCGGGCCCGCGTGCTGTCAACGATGTCGGCCAGGTCATCGAGCAGCCGGTTGTCGCTGGGCAAACCGCCGCGCGGCCCGCCAGAGTCACCATGGCCATACTGATCGTAGCCACGCACCGCGAAGCCCCAGTCGTTGAGGTGGCGCGCGACGTGGTCATAGCGCCCCGCATGTTCGCCCAGTCCGTGGACCAGAATCACCACGCCCCGCAATGCGCGCCCCTGTTCCAGAGGCCAGTCCTGAACGGCGACGTTATCACCGTCGCTGGCCACAAAAGTCGAGAGCGTGGAGGGTGCAGACATGGTCAGAATCTGAAGTAGGGGTGGTCAATTGAATGCGCGACAGAGAGATAGTAGTGCAAGCATCGGCTGGCGCCGCGCAACAGGGCAGTTGTGACGGCGCCAGCCACGCACTAAAAGGATTCCCAATCCGCGGCTTGGCCGCCGCCGTGCGGGCGCGCGCGCGGATGCGCCGGGACGACCGACGCGTTGCCAACCGCCGGCAACATGGCGGCTGAGCCCAGACGCCGAGGCGCCGTCGCTGGCGCATCGCCCCTTGGGTGCCGACGGGCGGGCGCCACCTTGGCGGGACGTGGCGCGGCAGTGGCCACCTGGTGACCCAGCTTGAACACTGAGACCGCCTGTGCCAGTTTCTGCGCCTGGTCGCGCAAGCTCTCGGCGGCGGCGGCCGACTGCTCGACCAGCGCCGCGTTTTGCTGCGTCATCTTATCGAGTTGACCAATCGACTGGTTGACTTCACCAATACCTTCTGACTGCTCGCCCGATGCCGCCGAAATCTCGCCAATGATGTCGCCAACCCGCTGCACCGAGCTGACAATCTCGGCCATGGTGGTGCCCGCATCCTTGACCAGGCGTGCGCCGGACTCGACCCGCTCGACCGAAGCGCCAATCAGCGACTTGATCTCCCTGGCGGCCTCGGCGCTGCGCTGGGCCAGACTGCGCACTTCACTGGCGACCACCGCGAAACCGCGCCCCTGCTCCCCAGCGCGCGCCGCCTCAACGGCCGCGTTCAGGGCCAGGATGTTGGTCTGGAAAGCGATGCCATCGATCACGCCAATAATGTCGGCGATCTTCTTGGAGCTGCGGTTGATGTCGTCCATGGTGGCGACCACCTGGCCCACCACCGCGCCGCCACGCGCGGCCACCTCGGCCGCCGACGCCGCCAGTTGGTTGGCCTGACGCGCGGCATCGGCCGACTGCTTGACGGTGCCGGTGAGCTGGTCCATGCTGGAGGCCGTGCGCTGCAGGTTGCTGGCGGTCTGTTCGGTGCGGCTGCTCAGGTCCTGGTTGCCGCTGGCGATTTCAGCGCTGGCCGTGCCAATGCTGTCGACCGCCTGGCGCACCTGCGACAGGGCCTGCAGGTAGCGCTGGCGCATACCTTCCACCTCGGCGACCAGTGCGCCGATCTCGTCGCGTTGGCGGGTAGCAAAAGCTTGCGTCAGGTCGCCTTGCGAGACCGCGTGAACAGCACTGGTGAGTTCGCGCAGCGGCCGACTGACGTAGCGCTGCACCAACCAGTACAAGCCACCCCCCAACAGCAGCGTAGCCACCACCAACAAGCCCCACTGCATGGTCATGGTGGCCCAGTGCGACTTCATTGCCTCGCGATCCGACACCTCGGCCACCACCCACCAGTTCGACGATGCGGCCCTGCGCATCACCGCCCACTGGTCGGTCTGGGTCGACCCAAAAATGGCCCGCGCGTCGGCGACGAATCCGCCGGGCGCACTGGACAGCGCTTGCAGGAACTTGTCCGCGCCCGGGTAGGCTTCCAGCACTTTCTTGCCCTTGGCGCTGGCATGCGCCGCCAGCACGGCGTCGGACAGTTTCGCTCCGGGCTCGATGATGTAGACGCCCCCGGTGTCAAAAAAACGCGCCCCGGCCACCAGCTTTTCAAGCGAGGCCTGAAACCCGCTCAGATCAAAACCAACAAACTGAAGGCCCACCACCTTGCCCGCGGCATCCTTCATCGGCTGGTACAGCGTCATGTAGGGTTTGCCAAAGAGCGCCGCGCGGCCGAGGTACGACTTGCCGGCCGCCACCGCAGCGTAGGCCGCGTCAGCACGATCAAGCACGGTGCCCTGCGCGCGTTCGCCGTTCTCCTTCTTGACGGAGGTGGCGATGCCTACGAAGTCCTCGCCCTTGCGGGCAAAAACCGTGGCCACGCCACCGGTGTCCTTGGCGAACTTGTCGACCGGGCCGAAGTCGTCGTTGATCGCAACGCCAAAACTGCTGAGCTTTCCACTGGCCTCATCGAGCACCGGCGCCGGATCAAACGCCTCGCGAAACGGCCCGAAGGCCCGCTCCACCAAAGCACGCGCCGTGGCGTCAAAGGCATCCACCGAATTGGCCACCGACTGTGCTTTTTCGGCCACGGAAGCGACGATGCGCTCTCGCGACTGGCGCTCGGCCATGGCACTCATGGCGACACTGATGATCAGCAAGACCACTGCCAGCATGCCAATGGATGCCAACACCAGCCGCCGCGCGACCGAACGGTACCTCAGGCGAGCTTGTTCCATACGACTCTCGTTTCTCAATGACTACTGCAAGGTAGCGTCAATCACGGCTCCGATACGCTGTTTTCAGTATACGGATATGACGGGTTTTGTACAGTGAGACAGACAGCATGACAGCAATGAGAGACCGCCACAGCCGTCGTGTGGCGTGCCGACGAGCGGTGGCGGCGGTGAACATGCCTTTGGGCAAACTGGCCGCGCCCGGGGCGTCAGCCCAGGTAGCGCATCACCAACCCCGCCACCGCGCAAACGGCCAGCACTGGCATCACGCCTTGCTTGAAGCGCAGCAAGGCCAGCGTGGCCGCCGCCGCCAGCGCCAGCGCGGCGAAGTCGATGTTCGCCAGGGTCAGTCCGGCCGCTTCGACCTTGAGCGCGATGTGGGCCAGGAAGAACAGCGCCAGGCTGGCGATCACCCCCACCACCGCCGCCGTGATGGCCGTCAGCGGCGCGGTGAAGTGCAACTTGCCGTGCGTCGATTCCACAAGCGGACCACCGGCCAGGATGAACAGGAACGAGGGCAAGAAGGTGAACCAGGTCACCAGCACCGCCGCCAGCGTGGCGCCCAGAAACAAGCTGTCCGGCCCGAGCACTTGCTTGGTCCAGCCGCCCACAAAAGCCACGAAGGTCACCACCATGATCAGCGGACCGGGTGTGCTTTCGCCCAGCGCCAGGCCGTCCATCATCTGGGCCGCCGTCAGCCAGGTGAACTGCTCGACCGCGCCCTGGTAGACGTAGGGCAACACGGCGTAGGCACCACCAAACGTCAACAGCGCCGCCTTGGTGAAGAACCAGCTCATTTGCGTGAGCGCGCCGTCCCGGCCCTGCCACGCCACCAGGATCGCCACCGGCACCAGCCACAGCAGCGCGCCGACGCCCAGCACCTGCGCCAGACGCCGCTTGCAAAAGCGCGCGTGGGCGGGGGTTGGTGTGTCGTCGTCGATGACGCAGGGTCCGAGCGGCGTCGCGGGCGCTTTCGCCGCGGCATGCCCGCCACCCGCCGCGAACTGCTTGAGCCCGCAGCGCTGTCCGACCCAGCCGGTTAGCGCCGCTGCCAGCACCAGCCAGGGGAAGGGCACCTTGAACACCGCGAGGGCGACGAAACTGCCGACCGCGATGGCCCACAACAGCGGCGCCTGGGCGGGCTTCTTCAGCGTCTTCGAACCAATGCGATGCACCGCCTGCAAAACAATCGCCGCCACTGCGGGCTTGATGCCATAGAGCAGGCCCGCCACCCAGGGCACATTGCCAAACGCCACGTAAATCCAACTCAGGGCAATCAGGATAAACAGCGAGGGCAACACGAACAAGGTGCCGGCCACCACGCCGCCCCAGGTGCGGTGCAGCAGCCAGCCGATGTAGATGGCCAACTGTTGGGCCTCGGGGCCGGGCAGCAACATGCAGTAGTTCAAGGCGTGCAGAAAACGCCGCTCTGATATCCAGCGCTTCTGCTCGACCAGCTCGCGGTGCATGATGGCGATCTGTCCGGCCGGGCCGCCAAAACTGATGAAGCCCAGGCGCAACCAGAACCGAAACGCTTCGGCAAACGACACAGTGCGGGTCACTGGACTGCCTTCGTGCTGCGCACTGCGGTGAGAGCTTGCTTGAGGCGGCTCGGCGCGTCTCATGCCTGAACTTCCAGGCTCGCCGGCGCGGCGCTCCAGGTATGCTTCTCATCTTGGCCACGCACCGCGTCCTGACACCAGGCGTACAGCGCGTCGTACAGCGGCATCATGGCCTCCAGCATGCGGTGATCGTCTGGCTCGACACGCGACATGCCCAGCGACAGCGCGACCAGTCCACCGGACTGCGGCGTCAGGTCCAGGCGGTCGGTGTCGGCGCCACGCACGATTTGCGCCAGGCGCTCCAAGGCGGCGTCACCACCCAGCCGGTAGGCGCGGATGAAGGCGTCGAAACTGCACAACTCCCCGACGTGGGTGAACCGTGTGGGCGCCACATTGTCGGCCACGTCGTAGGCAGTGGCCTGCTCGCGCTGCGCGATGGTGGCCACTTGATCGGTGGGCACGTACAGGAACTGAGCCTGGGCATCAACAAAGCGTCGAATCAACCACGGACAAGCGATGCGGTCGACGCGCGGGCGGGCGCGCGTCACCCAGCGTGTGAAGGCGGCCAATGGTTTGGCGACCACCGGCAAGCCTTGCTCCCGCCAAGCCTCGATGCCGCCCTCCAGGAAAGTCGCCGCTATGCCTTGGTCACGCAAGGCTTGCATGGTGTTGACGCTCACTTCGTGGCCGTGGATGCAATAGACCACCACCGCTGGGCCATGAGGTAGCGTTCGCGCCCATTGCGCCACTTCCAGCGGGTAGCGGCGCAGGGCGCCGGGCAGAGTCCAGGCGGACTCGGCAAAAGCGTGACTCTTGCGCACGTCGATCAACAGCGGGGGCCACGGACCCTCCAACGCGCGCGAAAGCACAGAGGGGGAAACGGAAAAAGAAGACGGTTTTGTGGTGTCCATGAGAAGTCCTTGAGAGGCGCAGCACTTGGACGGGACACCGTCTTGAGGCTCGCAAGAGCCCGATGCCGGGGGGCTGACAACACCCCGACCGAATAAATATAGCATCAATCCACCCGCCCTGCATCGGCCCCGACACGGCCCCGTCGCCCGGAATCTGTCGCGTGTGCGGCTGCCCGTGCAGGCACAAGCTGCCATGATGCAGACCATGCAGACCGCAATCCCCGATCCCCAGACCCTTGAACCCACCGCGCTGATCGACAGTGATCACCCGGCCGTGCAGGCCTTCGTGCACACGCACGTGTCGGGAGCATGCGACCGCGAGCGTGCCGTTTCGCTGTTTTATGCGGTGCGCGACGGTTTTCGCTATGACCCCTATCGGGTCGACCTCTCACCCGAAGGCATGAAGGCCAGCACGGTGCTGGTCAGCGGCTACGGCTGGTGCGTGTCCAAGGCAACTCTGCTGGCTGCGGCCTGCCGCGCCGTCGGCATTCCGGCACGGCTGGGGTTTGCGGATGTGCGCAACCACTTGTCTACCGAACGCTTGCGTCAAATGATGAAAACCGACGTGTTTGCCTGGCATGGCTACACCGACATCTGGCTCGACGGCGCGTGGCGCAAGGCTACGCCCGCCTTCAACCGCTCGCTGTGCGACAAATTCGGTTTATTGCCGCTGGAGTTTGATGGGGTGAACGACTCGATCTACCACCCCTTCGACAAGAGTGGCCAACGCCACATGGAGTATGTGCGCCAGCGTGGTGTCTTCAACGACTTGCCGCT
>JAUXWC010000166.1 GCA_030685025.1 Rhodoferax sp. | reverse complement strand
ACCCGATTGTGCCACCGGGCCTGGTCGCTGCCCAAAACGGGCAGGGGCCTTGACCTTCAGAATGAGGTTGACGAGCCTTGACCCCGGCACTGGCTTCACAGTTAGGGCTGCTTGGTTCCCCACCTGACCCGGTTGGCCGCTTCACCATGCGGGAAGGCCCGTCAGCCTGTATTGTAGGCGAGTCGTTTCTTGGGAGGGCGTCGTTGTCTCAAGATCAGTCGGGTCGGGTACTCTGCTGCGTGCTGCGGGCAGATAGAGAAACCGCGGCGCCTTGCGGACATTCCAACCCGTAGAATCAGAACCCATGTCCTACCTCGTGCTGGCCCGCAAGTACCGTCCCCGAAATTTCTCCGAAATGGTGGGGCAAGAGCATGTGGTGCGTGCCTTGAGCAACGCCCTGGAGTCGCGCCGACTGCACCATGCCTACCTGTTTACCGGCACGCGCGGGGTGGGCAAGACCACCGTGTCGCGCATTTTGGCCAAGTCGCTCAACTGCCAGGGGCCCGATGGGCAGGGCGGCATCACCGCCACGCCCTGTGGTGTCTGCCAGGCCTGTCGGGACATCGATTCGGGCCGTTTTGTGGATTACACCGAGCTCGATGCGGCCTCCAACCGCGGCGTCGAGGAAGTGCAGTCGCTGCTGGAGCAGGCGGTCTACAAACCGGTGCAGGGGCGCTTCAAGGTGTTCATGATCGACGAGGTGCACATGCTCACCGGCCACGCTTTCAACGCCATGTTGAAGACCCTCGAAGAGCCGCCCGAGTACCTTAAATTTGTGCTGGCCACGACCGACCCGCAGAAGGTGCCGGTCACGGTTTTGTCGCGCTGCCTGCAGTTCAACCTGCGCCCGATGGCGCCCGAGACGATTCGCGAACACCTGCAGCATGTGCTGGAAGCCGAACAGGTGCAGGCCGACACGCCGTCCCTGCGCTTGCTGGCGCGCGCCGCGCGCGGCTCCATGCGTGATGCCTTGTCGCTCACCGATCAGGCGATTGCCTTTGGTGCGGGGGTGCTGCAAGAAGCGACGGTGCGCCAGATGCTGGGCAGTGTCGACCGGTCCTACGTGTTCAGGCTGATCGAAGCGCTGGCGCTGGGTGACGGCAAGACCGTGGTGGAGACCTCCGAGACGCTGCGCCTCAATGGGCTCAGCGCTGCCTCGACGCTGGATGAAATGAGCTCGGTGCTGCAGCGCATGGCGGTGCAGCAGGCGGTGCCACAGGCGGTCGAAGATCGCGAGCCCGACGCGGTCGAAACGGCTCGTCTGGCGCAAATGATGCCGCCCGACGAGACTCAGTTGTTGTACAGCATGTGCTTGCATGGGCGCGCCGAGCTGGGCTTGGCGCCTGATGAATACGCAGCCCTGACCATGGTGCTGCTGCGCTTGCTGGCATTCAAGCCGGCCAGCGGCACGCCAGCGACGTCAAACCAAACGGCTGAAAAAAAAACTCTGATTGATGCCCCTACCGTCGCACAAGCGGGGATGAAGATAGAGGTGGCGACGGCGGCAGTGGAAACGCGAACGGGCGCGGCAGCTACAACCGTCCAGCCGGGGTTCTCGCAGCCGCCAAGGCCGGCCGCGTCCGAACCGGTGATTTCGATGCTCGCGCCAGACACTGCACCACCACCGGGGCAGGTGTTGCATGTGGTCAACCCGGCGCAGGCAGCCACATCCTCGCAAGCGCAAGGCGGCGCGGTCAGGATTTCAGTCCACGCCGAGGCGGTACCGGCGGCAACCCAGGTGCTGGCGATCCCAGTGCGGGTGCAGGCGGATTCGCGCTCCGACGTGGCTGCCGGGCAGGTCGCGGAGGTTCGCTTGGTTCCGACTGAAGACGGCGCGTTCTGGCACGGCACGGTGCAGCAACTGATTGCCGACGAAGCGATCACGGCGCTGGTGCGCGAGCTGGCCCTACAGTCGCAACTGGTGGCACGCGATACCGACCAATGGCTGCTACGGGTCGAGCGCGAGTCGCTCAACCAGCCGGGCACGCGGGACCGCCTCGGCGCGGCGCTGGCGGCGGCAGGCTACAGTGTGCGTTTGGCGGTTGAAATCGGTCGCGTCACCGACAGCCCGGCGCGCCGCAACGCGCTGGCGGCGGCCGAGCGCCAATTGGCGGCCGAGCGGATTATTTTTGAAGACCCTTTTGTGCAGGCCGTGATGCGTGATTTTGGGGCCAAAGTCGTGCCTGGAACCATCAAGGCCATTTGATCTTTTAAACCAAGGAAAATACATGTTCAACAAAGGACAACTCGCGGGACTCATGAAGCAGGCGCAGGCCATGCAGGACAACATGAAAAGGGCCCAGGACGAGCTGGGCAACGTCGAGGTCACTGGCGAGTCGGGTGCCGGCCTCGTCAAAGTTACGATGACCTGCAAACACGACGTGCGCCGCGTCATGATCGACCCCAGCTTGCTGGCCGAAGACAAAGACATGCTCGAAGACCTGGTGGCGGCCGCGTTCAACGCGGCGGTGCGCAAGGCGGAAGAGACCTCGCAGGAGAAGATGGGCAAGCTGACCGCCGGCATGCCGGGTTTGCCCGGCGGCATGAAGTTCCCCTTCTAAGCCGACGTGCCCAACACCAATTCGGTCGAAGCGCTGATCCATGCCTTGCGCCGTCTGCCTGGGGTGGGCGTCAAGTCGGCCTCGCGCATGGCGTTTCATCTGTTGCAGCATGACCGCGCCGGCGCGTTGACGCTGTCGCGGGCACTGCAGCACGCGGTGGAATCAGTCAGGCACTGCGAGCGTTGCCACACCTTCACCGAAGCCGAGCTGTGCCCCACCTGCCAGGACGCCCGTCGCGACGCCAGCAAGCTGTGCGTGCTGGAGACCCCGGCTGATCAGTCCGCGCTGGAGCGAACCCTGGCCTACAAGGGCCTCTATTTCGTTTTGATGGGCAAGATCAGTCCGCTCGACGGCATCGGTCCGAAGGACATCGGGCTCAAGAAGCTGTTCGACCGCGCCACCGATGGCGTGGTGACCGAGGTGATTCTGGCCACCAACTTCACTGCCGAGGGTGAGGCCACCGCGCACGTCATCACGCAGGGGCTCAAGGACAGTGGGGTGCAGATCACCCGCCTGGCGCGGGGTGTGCCGATTGGCAGCGAACTCGAATACGTCGATCTGGGCACCATTGCTCACGCCTTGCTGGACCGACGTTAAGGCTGCCCAAGTGGGCGAGGCCCAAAAGGGTCTAGTAGAAACCCGCAGGGGATGTTCCCGATGCGCTGTTGCGGCCTGTTGATTACGCTTGATCCTTGTTTAAGGAAAGAAGTCTGGCATGCGTAACTACGAACTCAATCGGCGCGGCTTTGCGTCGGTGGCGGCCCTGGCCGCAGCGGGAGCCGTCGCGCCCGCGTTATGGGCGCAGCCCCGCCTGGAGAAGACCAACATTTCGATCGCGGTTGGTGGCAAGGCGGCTTTCTACTATCTGCCGCTGACGATTGCGGAGCAGTTGGGGTACTTCAAAGCTGAAGGTCTCGACGTCGAGATCAGTGACTTTGCCGGTGGTTCGCGCGCGCTGCAGGCGGTCGTCGGCGGTTCCGCCGATGTGGTCTCGGGCGCCTATGAACACACCATCAACCTGCAATCCAAAGGGCAGCAGTTTCAGGCCTTCGTGCTGCAGGGCCGTGCACCCCAGATCTCGATGGGCATTTCGCCCAAGGCCATGCCGGGGTACAAGAGCGTGGCCGATCTCAAGGGCAAGAAGATCGGCGTCTCGGCCCCGGGCTCGTCCACCAACATGGTGGCCAAGCTGATTCTGTCACGCGCTGGTGTGTCGGCTGGCGATGTGAGTTTTATCGGCGTGGGCACTGCGGCGGGCGCCTTGACGGCGTTTCGCTCCGGCCAGATTGACGCGATGAGCAACACCGACCCGGTGATGACCATGCTGGAGCAAAAGGGCGAGATTCGTATCATTGCCGACACCCGCACACTCAAGGGGACCACCGAGGTGTTTGGCGGCCCGATGCCGGCCGGTTGCCTGTATGCGCCGCTGGAATTCGTGCGGAAGCACCCCAGCACCGTGCAGGCCCTGACCAACGCCATCGTGCACAGCCTGAAGTGGCTGCAGACAGCCGGGCCGGGCGACATCATCAAGACTGTGCCGGAGTCGTATCTGCTCGGTGATCGCGCGCTGTACCTTGCCGCCTTCAACAAGGTGCGCGAGGCGATCTCGCCGGACGGCCTGTTCCCCGAGGACGGTGGCCAGACCGCGTTGCGTGCGTTGGTCAGTTTTGACCCGAGCATCAAGGCCGACAAGATCGACCTGGCGCGGACATTTACCAATGAGTACGCCAGAAGGGCCAAGCAGCAGTTCAAGGCCTGATTTGCCCATGTCCGATTTGGCGTTGGAATTTCGGGGCATCGGCTGTTCATTCAAGGCGCGCGAGGGCCATGCCAAGGCGTACACCGCGGTGGCCGATACCAGCCTGCACATCAAGGCCGGGGAGTTCGTGTCGATGGTGGGCCCAACCGGCTGCGGCAAGTCGACCCTGCTCAATATCGGCGCCGGCCTGCTGGCACCGTCCGCAGGCGAGGTGCGGGTGTTTGGGCAGCCCCTGCGAGGCATCAACACCCGGGCTGGCTACATGTTCCAGACCGATGCCTTGATGCCGTGGCGCAGCGCCATCGACAATATTCTGGTGGGCCTGCAATACCGGGGCACGCCCGAGCCGCAGGCGCGTGAGCAGGCGCAGAGCTGGCTGGAGCGCGTGGGACTGGGTTCGTTTGGAGACCACTATCCGCATCAGCTCTCAGGTGGCATGCGCAAACGCACCGCGCTGGCGCAAGTGTTGGCGCTTGACCCGGACATCGTTCTGATGGACGAGCCCTTCAGTGCGCTGGACATTCAAACCCGCCAGCTCATGGAAAACGAAGTGCTGGACCTTTGGGCCGCGAAGAAAAAGGCGGTGCTGTTCATCACCCACGATCTGGATGAGGCCATTGCCATGAGTGACCGGGTGGTGGTGTTGTCGGCCGGCCCCGCCACTCACCCGATTGGCGAGTTCGTGATCGACCTGCCGCGCCCGCGCAATGTCGCCGAGGTGCGCACACAGCCACGATTCATCGAGTTGCACACCCAGATCTGGGGCGTGCTGCGTGACGAAGTGCTCAAGGGTTACGCGCAACAACTCAAGAAGGCGGCCTGATATGTGGCAGCTTATCAAACCGTCGGAGGGCAATCTGCGGGTGTGGCAGGTGGGCGTGCTGGTAGTGGTGTTGCTGGCGTGGCAACTGGTCTCGCGTGACCCGCAAATAGCGTTTTTCCTGGGTGAACCAGTGCGGGTGCTCGGGCGCATCTGGTCGTGGTTCATGCCGATTGGCCTGGGTGCCAGCGTTTTTTTCCCGGATGGTCTGGCGGGGCGCGCCGATATCTACCTGCATCTGGGCGTAACCTTGCTGGAGACGGTGCTGGCGTTTGGCATTGGCACCGTGCTGGGGCTGGTCTGTGGCCTGTGGCTGGCCTTGGCGCCGCTGGCCAGTGCCATTCTGGAGCCCTATATCAAGGCCGCCAACTCGATGCCGCGCGTGATCCTGGCGCCCATCTTCGCGCTGTGGTTCGGCTTAGGGATCTGGAGCAAGGTGGCGCTCGCCGTCACGCTGGTGTTCTTCATCGTTTTCTTCAACGTCTACCAGGGTGTGAAGGAAGTCAGTCCGGTGGTACTGGCCAACGCCCGCATGCTGGGCGCCAATCAGCGTCAACTGCTGCACACGGTGTATCTGCCCAGTGCCACCGCCTGGGTGTTCTCCAGCCTGCACACCTCCGTGGGGCTGGCCTTTGTCGGCGCGGTGGTGGGCGAGTACCTGGGCTCGGCACGCGGGGTCGGCTACCTCATCTTGCAGGCCGAAGGTACGTTTGACGTGAACACGGTGTTTGCCGGCATTGCGGTGCTGACGGCCTTTGCGCTGCTGCTCGATGGCATCGTCGGGCGGGTTGAACGCCGGCTGATGAAGTGGCAGCCTCGGGCGGGGGAGACGGAGAAGCTCTAGTCAGCGCTTGGCCACCCGAACCGTCTTGTTATGGGCGTTCTTGCTGGCCTTTGCGCCCCGGCCAGCCTTGGCGACCCGTGTGCCGGGGCGACCCTTGGCGACGGTCTTGGCTTTGGTGGGCAGGAATACCACCACCTGTTGACCGGCTTTGAAGCTGGCGCTCGTCCCCACTTTGTTCCACTCGGCCACGTCGCTGGCGGCAACGCGGTAGCGTTTGGCAACGCTGGTGACGGATTCGTTCTTGCCCGCCTTGACGACGGTACGCCTGGGGGCGGCATCGGCGACCAGCGAAAGCTGGCCGTTGTCGGCGACATGCACCGTCACGTCTTGTTCCATTCGGGCGCCGCGCGGTATCAACAGACTGGAACCCGCACGAATCACGACGCGCGCGGGAATCTTGTTGACGCTGCGCAAATCCGCCTCACTCATGCCGACCCGCTTGGCGGCCTCCGCGCTGCGCATCGTGGTGGGGGCGATCCACACCGTCCAACTGGCTAGCCGTCCCCCGCTGTAGGTGTCCAGGTTGCTCTGGAACACTGCGGCGTTGTCCCAGGGCAGCAGGATTTGCGGTGTGCCGGCGGCCAGAATAACCGGCCGACTGGCCGACGGGTTGAGGGCCTTGAAGTCGTCCAGCGGAACTTCGGCCAGCTTGGCGGCCAGCACCACATCAATGTCGCGTTTGATGTCAACCGTCTGGAAGTAGGGGTGGTTGCCGATGGCCGGCAGACTGGAGCCAAACTTCTCTGGCGCCGCAACGATGTTCTTGATGGCTTGCAGCTTGGGCACGTAGAAGCGCGTTTCCATCGGCATGGTCAGGTCGGTGTAGGCGGTGCCACGCCCCAGCCGCTTGTTCTTGGCGATGGCGCGGCCAACGCTGCCTTCGCCCCAGTTGTAGGCGGCCAGCGCCAGGTGCCAGTCGCCGAACATGCCATGCAGTTTTTGCAAGTAGTCCAGTGCCGCGCGAGTCGAAGCCAGCACGTCGCGTCGATCATCGCGAAACGCATTCTGTTTCAACTCGAAATGCTTGCCGGTGGCAGGCATGAATTGCCACATGCCGGCGGCCTTGGCGCTGGAGACCGCTTGCGGGTTGAAAGCGCTTTCGACGAAGGGCAACAAGGCCAACTCGGTCGGCATGTTGCGCATTTCCAGCTCTTCGACAATGTGAAACAGGTACTTGCGTGAGCGCTCGGTCATGCGAAAGATGTAGTCCGGGCGGCTGCTGTACCAGCTTTCGCGGTCATGCACCAGCGCGGTTTCGAGGTCTGGCATGGCGAAGCCACGCTTCATGCGTTCCCAGAGATCGGACGGCGCCGCCAACTGCGCCACCGCCAGCGACGCGGCTTGTGTCGCGGTGATGGGCTGCAAGGGTCCGTCTGCTATCAAGAGCATGGGTGCGCGCGCAGTAACCGGCGTCACTGGGGCGGGGGCGGGGGCGGGTGCCGTTGGCAACGCAGCGTCGGGGGCGGTCAGGGTGCTGGCGCAGCCCGCCAGCAGGAGGCTGCCCAGCCAGGCGGCGCAGAGTAGGAAACTTTTCAAAATTGGTTCTTCCATTGACGAAGCGCGCCAAAGGCACTCACTTCGTCGGTTGCCTGCGCATCAAACGCCCGTGCCGCCGTCATCAGGGCGGGCAGGCGACTGCGCAAGAAGGGGTTGATTTGCAGTTCCAGAGTCAGCGTCGAGGGTAGTGTCGGGCGCTGCTGCTGGCGAAGTGACTGGCAGGCCGAGAAGTAGTTGGTCAGCGCGGCGTTGTCGGGTTCAACGGCCATGGCAAACCGCAGGTTGGCCAGCGTGTATTCATGGGTGCAGCATACGCGCGTGGCGCCGGGCAGTGCCGCCAGGGTATCGAGCGAGGCCAGCATCTGGGCCGGTGTGCCTTCGAACAGGCGACCGCAGCCGCCGCTGAACAAGGTGTCGCCACAGAACAGCAGCGGCGCGCCGTCAAGCTGATCGCAGTAGTAGGCAATGTGGCCGGCGGTGTGGCCAGGCACATCCATGATCTTGAAATCCAGGCCCAGCGCGTGAACATGGTCGCCACCCGTGACGCGGGTCAGGGGCTCGGGCATGCGCTCGCGCACCGGGCCCCACACCGGTGCGCCGGTGGCCTCGCGCAAGGCATCGACCCCCGCCGTGTGGTCCGGGTGGTGGTGCGTGACTAGAATGGCCTGCAAGCGCAGGCCTTCACGCTGCAGGAAATCAAGAACCGGCTGGGCGTCGCCGGGGTCCACCACCAAGGCGCCAACACCATCGTGCAGCAGCCAAATGTAGTTGTCGGTGAAGGCTGGCAGCGGGATTATGTTCATGAGTGATCAAATTATAGATTTGCCGGATTGGTTTCAAACCCCGCCGGGGCAATACCTGCTGGCGTGGGAGCGCACGCAGCTTGACCGCGCGGTGGCCGATATTTTTGGTTTTCACGCCCTGCAGCTTGGCCTGCCCGGGCTCGATTGCCTGGCCGCCAACCGCATGCCGCACCGCTGGCTGGCGGATTGTGAGCCCTTGGCTGGGGCAGATATGCCGCCCGTTGGGCGGCGAGCCGTGTGCCTGGTGACCGACTTTGCGGCTTTGCCGTTTCCCGCCGCCAGTCTGGACTTGGTGGTGCTGCCGCACACCCTGGAGCTCAATGCCGATCCACATGCCACGCTGCGCGAGGTGGAGCGGGTGCTGGTGCCAGAGGGGCGGGTGGTGATTTGCGGCTTGAATCCGGTCAGTCTGTGGGGTTTTCGCCAGCGGCGCGCCCGTCTGCTGCAGCGGGCCGGCTGGGGCGAGCTGTTCTTGCCCGAAGCCACCGATTTCATCGGTTACTGGCGCATGCGCGACTGGCTGCGCTTGCTAAGCTTCGAGGTCGAAGTGGGCCACTTTGGCTGCTATAAACCGGCGCTGTCGAAAGAGCATTGGCTGCGCCGCTTTGATTGGATGGACCGGATGGGCCCGCGCTGGTGGCCGATCCTGGGCGCCGTCTACTTTTTGGTGGCGGTCAAGCGCGTGCGCGGCATGACCTTGCTGGGGCCGGCATGGAAGTCGGTGCCGGCGCTAGCCGCCGCGCCGGTATCGGTGGCCAATAGCCACTCGGCCGGCCGCGTTGGCAGGTTGACGGATTGATGGATGAGGAGAGACGATTGAACGCAGTGCAGATATACAGCGACGGGGCCTGCAAGGGCAATCCGGGACCGGGTGGTTGGGGTGCGTGGCTCAAGTCGGCCGACACCCACAAGGAGCTCTATGGCGGCGAGTTGGGCACCACCAACAACCGCATGGAACTGACTGCCGTGATTGAAGGCCTTGCAGCGCTCAAGCGGCCTTGCAAAGTGACCCTGTATGTGGACAGCCAATATGTGCTCAAGGGCATGACCGAGTGGATTACCGGTTGGAAAGCCAAGGGTTGGAAGACCGCAGCAAAACAGCCGGTCAAGAACGTGGACCTGTGGCAGCGGCTGGACGCGCTGGTGAGCGGTGCCGGCCATCAGATCGAATGGGTCTGGGTGCGGGGCCACAACGGCGATCCTGGCAACGAGCATGCCGACATGCTGGCCAACCGAGGGGTGGAGAAAGCCTTGCGGGGTGCGTAGTCGAGCCGACGTGTGAACCCCGGGTAAAGGCGCCGCTTGGGCCAGGTGACGGCGTGGCGGTGTTGCAGCGGAACAGCTCAGGTGCTGTTACATTGGCCGCTGCTGGTCGCCGCCGTTCTTGGAGCGCTTGGCCGACCCTGTCCCTCTTTGCGTATCGTTCATGAGCCCTAAAAAGATCCTCTTTCCCCTGTTGCTTGTCATGGGTGTCGTTGCCGCTTTGGGCATGGCGTGGTGGATTCAAAGGCCCGGCCAGACGGGGGCCGGCGGCTCGGCCACGACCGGGCCGTCCGCTGCGGCGCCGGGCGCCACCGCCCGTGCGCCAGTGGTGGAAGTGGCCCGAGTCGAGGTGATGAAGCTTAGCGACGAGACCCAGGCGGTTGGCACTTTGCGCTCACGCCAAGGGGTGATGCTGCGCCCGGAGGTGAGCGGGCGCGTCGCGCAGCTCAATTTCCGTGATGGTGAGCGGGTAAAGAAAGGCCAACTTCTGCTGCAACTGGACGATCAGTTGCCGCAGGCGCAGATCAAGCAAAGCCAGGCGGAGTTGTCGATCGCTCTGGCCAATCATCAGCGCAATCAGGAATTGGTGGCGCAGAAATTCATCAGCCAGCGATCGGTCGACGAAAGCGCCGCGGCGCTGGAAGTGGCGCAGGCCAAGCTGGCCCTGACGCAGGTGAGTGCCGCGCGCCTGAAACTGGTGGCGCCATTTGACGGCATCGTGGGCATTCGCAACGTTAGCGTTGGGGACTACTTGAAGGATGGCACGGACGTGGTCAATATTGAGGACATGGACGCGGTGTATGTCGACTTCCGTTTGCCCGAGCGCCTGCAAGGCAAGATCAAGAAGGGCCAGATTGCCATGCTCGACCTGGACGCCGTGCCGGGGCGCCGATTCAGTGCGGTGGTGCAGGCCATTGACCCGCAGATTGACGCCAGCGGGCGCTCGGTCTCGGTGCGCGGCTGCGTGGACAACCGTCAGTTGCAGTTGCGCCCGGGCATGTTTGCGCGGGTCAACGCGGTGTTTGGCGAACGCGACAAGGCACGGGTCATCCCGGAGGAAGCCTTGGTGCCGCAGGGCAACCGGCAGTTCGTGATCAAGCTCACGCCCGGTGCCGACAAGGACACCATGGTGGCGCAACGCGTGGATGTCAAGCTGGGCATCCGCAAGCCAGGCCGGGTGGAGATTCTGGAAGGGCTGGAGGAGGGGGATCTGGTGGTCATCGCCGGCCAGCAACGGGTGCAGAAGGATGGCACGGCCGTGCGGGTGGCCGAGTTCGGCAAGGCGCCAACGGGCAACGCTGGCGCACCGGGTGCAGCGCCAGCCGCCAAGGCCGACAAACCATCCGCAGCCATCGCGCAAGCGCGGGCCGACGCCGGGCCGAATCCCTGTTTGTCGGGGAGCTGAGCCATGCAACTGGCCGAAGTCTCCGTGCGCAGGCCCGTGTTGGCCACGGTGCTGTCTTTGTTGATCCTGCTGATTGGCATGGTCAGCTTCAACCGGCTATCAGTGCGCGAGTACCCCAAAATCGACGAGCCGGTGGTCACGGTCAGTGTGCGGTATGCCGGCGCCTCCGCCGAAGTGGTGGAATCGCAGGTCGCCAAGACGCTGGAAGACTCGATTGCGGGTATCGACGGGGTGGACGTCATCACCTCGCTGAGTCGCGCCGAGCAGGCCCAGATCAGCGTGCGTTTTCGCCTGGAAAAGGACGCCGATGCGGCGGCCGCCGAGGTGCGCGACCGCACCGCGCGGGTGCGCAACCGCTTGCCCCAGGCGATTGACGAGCCGGTGATTGCCAAGGTGGAGGCCGACGCCTTTCCGGTGATCTGGCTGGCGTTCTCCAGCGACACCCTCAATCCCTTGCAGATCAACGACTTGCTCAATCGCATCGTCAAGCCGCAACTGCAAACCGTGACCGGTGCCGCTGACGTGCGAATTTTCGGCGAGCGCAAGTACGCGATGCGGATCTGGCTCGACCCGGACCGATTGGCTGCCTACAAACTTACCACCCAAGACGCCGAGGATGCAATCCGGCGCAGCAACATCGAGGTGCCGGCCGGGCGCATTGAGTCGAGCACGCGTGAGTTCAGTGTCACCTCGCAGACCGAACTGACACGCCCGGCCCAGTTTGGCGAGATCGTCATCCGGACCGTGAATGGCTCGCCGGTGCGCTTGCGCGATGTGGCGCGCATCCAGGAAGGCGCGGCGGAGGAGCGCAGCAGCGTGCGGCTAAATGGCCGCGCCGCGATCTCGGTGGGCGTCATTCGGCAGGCCACCGCGAATCCGCTGGTGCTGTCCAAAGGCGTTCGGGACATGCTGCCCAAGCTCAGGGCCGATCTGCCACCGGGCCTGACGATTGACGTGGCCAACGACAACTCGGTGTTCATCGCGCGCTCGATCGAGAATGTTTACAAGACCATCTTCGAGGCCGTGGCGCTGGTGGCGCTGGTGATCTTTGTGTTCCTGCGCACCTTGCGCGCCTCCATCATTCCCATCATCACGATTCCGATCAGTCTGATTGGCACCTTTGCCATGATGGCGCTGGCCGGATTCACCATCAACACGCTCACCCTGCTGGCCCTGGTGCTGGCGATTGGACTGGTGGTGGATGACGCCATCGTGGTGCTGGAGAACATCTATCGGCACATTGAGGAGGGCCTGGACCCCTTCTCGGCGGCGATCAAGGGCACGCGAGAGGTTGGTTTTGCGGTGGTCAGCATGACCCTGACGCTGGTGGCAGTTTACGCGCCGCTGGCCTTTACACCGGGGCGCACCGGGCGTCTGTTCGTGGAGTTTGCGCTGGCGCTGGCCGGGGCCGTGGTGGTGTCGGGCCTTGTCGCGCTGACACTGTCGCCCATGCTCTCATCGAAGCTGCTGCGGCATAACCCCAACCCGGGTTGGTTCGACCGCGGCATGGAGCGGGTGCTGCGTGCCCTGACGCGGCGCTACTCGGACGCCTTGCGTTGGTTGATCGGCAGCGGTAGGTCGTTGCCGTCGGGCGTCGGCGCAGGCACGCTGTTCAAGCGCTGGGTGTGCAATCCGCGCCTGATCGTGGTGGCGGTGATGCTGGTCTGCGCGGCGGCGATCTACCTGATCTTGCCGGGCATGAAGAGCGAACTGGCACCGCTGGAAGACCGTGGCGTGATCCTGGCCGTGGTCAGCGCGCCTGATGGCTCGACACTGGACTACACCTCGCGCTACGTCAACGAGATGGAGCGCCAAGGCGCACAGTACAAGGAGTTTGACCGCATTTTCGTGACCGCTGGCAATCCCACCGTGTCGCAGGCCAATGTGTTCTACCGCACCACCGACTGGAAGGAGCGTCAGCGAACGACCTTGGAGCTGGCGCGCCTGATGCAGCCAGGGTTTAGCAGCCTGGCGGGCGTCAACGCGTTTCCCATCACGCCGCCCTCGCTCGGACAGGGCTTTCGGGAGCGACCGATCAACTTCGTGATCGTCACCTCCGAGAGCTACCAAGCGCTCAACGCGGTGGCCCGCCAATTCATGGACGAGATCGCCAACAACCCTGGCATCCTGACGCCCGATATGGACTTGCGTCTGAACAAGCCCGAACTCAAGATTGATGTCGACCGCGAGAAGGCGGCCGACCTGGGCGTGAGTGTCGAGGTGGTGGCGCGTGCCGTCGAGACCATGTTGGGTGGACGCCAGGTCACGCGCTACAAACGCGATGCCGAGCAATTTGACGTGATCGTGCAAATCCAGGACACCGGACGCAATACGCCGCAAGACATCGAGCGCATTTTTGTACGGGGCCGCAACGAGACGATGATTCCCCTGGCCTCCCTGGTCAAGGTGCGCGAGGCGGTGGCGCCACGCGAACTCAACCACTTTGGCCAACGCCGTTCGGTCAGCATCACTGCCAATCTGGCGCCCGATTACTCGTTGGGACAGGCCTTGACCTACCTCAACGCCACCGCAGCGAAGGTACTTAAACCGGGCTACACCACAGACCTGAACGGCAGCTCGCGTGAGTTCAGGAATTCGCAGGGCTCCCTGGCGATCGTGTTCGTGCTGGCCCTGGTGTTCATCTTTCTGGTGCTGGCGGCCCAGTTCGAGAGCTTTGTCGACCCCTTGGTGATCATGCTGTCGGTGCCCTTGTCGATGATTGGCGCCTTGCTCGCGCTCAAGTGGAGCGGCGGCTCGCTCAACGTTTATTCCCAGATTGGCCTGATCACGCTGGTTGGCCTGATTACCAAACACGGCATCCTGATCGTGGAGTTCAGCAACCAGTTGCGTGAGCAGGGCCTGTCCATGATCGACGCGGTGGTGCAAGCGGCGACACAGCGCTTGCGCCCCATCCTGATGACCACTGGCGCGATGGTGCTGGGTGCAGTGCCCTTGGCGTTGTCCACGGGAGCCGGGGCCGAGAGCCGTATTCAGATCGGCTGGGTGATTGTGGGCGGCATGTCCTTGGGCACCTTGCTGACGATCTTTGTGGTGCCCACCATGTACACCCTGTTTGCGCGCAAGGCCGTGCCAGGAGCGATCACTGCGCCGGAGCGCGATGCCTTGCCGGTCTCGCCCGATGCGGCGCGCCCGGCGGGTGAGGTGGTGGCGAAGTAGGGGCTGGGTTTTTTGTTTTTGACGGTGCGGTTTCCGCCGCAGCTACGCTGGGTCCTGCTTCCCCCACTCACTCCCCCAGCCCCTCTCCCGCCCCGCCGGGCGGAAGAGGGGAGCCTCATTTGGTTTCTGGTCTCGACCAACGCGTTCACGGCGCGAGCGTCGCGACTGCCACCGGTCGGCAAGATGGGTCACCACCGGTCGTAGCTGGATTTGAGATTTGAGCGCACGCGCTGGCTGACGGCTGCGCGTCAGCGACGAGGCACGGGGAAGAAGCAGACTTCACCTCGAACTATCGAATTCGCCTCCGGCGCTCGGAACTCGCACCCTGAGTTCCTGCCGAGCCAACGACGATTTCAACGGCTCCCGGTTTACCCAGTGGTTCAACGCGCGGTCAAATGAAGCTCCCCTCTTCCGCCCGGCGGGGCGGGAGAGGGGCTGGGGGAGTGAGTGGGGGAAACAAACCATGCTCGAAAGGCGAGCAAAAGAGGACAAAAGGCAGAAGGTTGGCGTGGTGCCGCGAGTGGGGGAAACAAACCATCCTCGAAAAACGAGCAAAAGAGGACAAAAGACGTGGGCTTGGTTTGGTGCCGCGCGCCAACCGCAAACTCAAATCACCCCATCAAACATCATCACATCCACCTCATCGCCCACCGCCACATTGCCCTGCGCATGGTGCAGCACGATCAGGCCGTTGGCCTGAACCATTGAGCGGAGCACGCCCGAGCCCTGGTTGCCGGTGGTGGCAACTTGCAGGCAGCCGTCGGCACCGCCGCGCACGATGCCGCGCTGGTACTCGGTGCGGCCCGGCTTCTTGCGTATCGGCTCCAGGCTGCGCGCCCTGAGCAGAGGCGTGGCAGCGGCCCTGCAACCCATCATTTGCAGCAGGGCCGGGCGAACAAACGCCAGAAACGTCACCATCACCGCCACCGGGTTGCCCGGCAGGCCGAACAGGATCGCCTTTCCGATGCGCCCCACCGCCATCGGCCGACCGGGGCGCATGGCGATTTTCCAGAACGCCACGTCGCCGAGCTTTTTCATGATGGTCTTGGTGTAATCAGCCTCGCCCACACTCACACCGCCGCTGGTAATGATGGCGTCGGCCTGGTCGGCGGCCTGTGCAAAGGCAGCTTCCAAACGGGCCGGGTCATCGGGCACCACCCCCAGGTCGATGACCTGCACGCCCAGTCGGGTCAGCAGGCCAAACACGGTGTAGCGGTTGCTGTCAAATACCGCGCCTTCTCGGGGGGCTTCGCCCAGGCTCAGAATTTCGTCGCCGGTGGAGAAATACGCCACCCGCAGGCGACGCAGAACCGGCACCGAGGCAATACCCAGACTGGCCAGCAGACCCAGCGCAGCGGGCGTGAGCAGCTCTCCTTTTTGTAGCGCACTGTGCCCCTGCAGCAGGTCTTCGCCGAGCATGCGCCGGTTGTCGCCGCGCTGGATCAGGTCCGGCGCGATGCTGATATGGCTGTCGCTGACCTGTGCCAGCTCTTGCGGTACCACGGTGTCCAGCCCCACCGGCATGACAGCGCCCGTCATAATCTTGACGCACTGGCTCGCGCTTACCGTGCCCAGCCAGGCTTTGCCCGCCAGCGCGGTACCGACCACTTGCAGGGCGAGCGGCTGGTTTGCTTGCAACTGCCCACCATCGAAGGCGAAACCGTCCATCGCGGAGTTGTCATGCGGGGGCACGCTGATCGGTGAGACTACGTCCTGGGCCAACACCCGTCCCAGTGCGTCGAACACGCCCACCACCTCGCTCTCGTGCACCGGCTCCACCAGCTTGGCGAGAAACGCTAGCACCGCGTCAGCGGGCAGCGACTGGGGGTCGTAACCCTGCAGTTCGGCTGCGATTTGTTCGATTGTTTTCATCGCCTGCGTCGGGCCGCTGGGACCCTTTGTGAAGTTTTGCGGGACAGACCGATGCTACGCGCAGCGAGCCGCTCTGTCCTCAAGTGATTAGGTCAAGGATTCCAGGTGCTGCAGTTCGGCCAGCGTGTTGGCATTGAAGAACGCATGGGGGTCGTCGCCAGCCAGGTCAAAGGGCACGATCACGGTCTGGTGCAGGGCGGTCCAGGCGTCGATCTTGCGTCCGCCACGCTGGATGAAGTCGTTCAGGCTTTCCAGCAGGTCCGCGCGCAGCAGGCAGAAGACCGGTTGGGTCCGCGTTGCCGCGACACCGTCATGACCGGGTTCCGGCGCGGCGGCCATGGCGATCTGCGCCTCTTCCCGCGCCATGGCCTGGGCCAGGCGTGCCACCAGGTCGAGCGGCAGCAATGGCGTGTCGCACGGGGCCGTGACCAGATAGGGTGTTTCGCAGCGCTCCAGCCCGGTCAGGAAGCCCGCCAGCGGCCCGGCGTAGTCGGCCACCGAATCCGGCCAGACGGTGGCCCCCAGCGACTCGTAGGCTGCCAGATTCCGGTTGGCGTTGACGATGATCGGGCCGACATGCCCACCCATTTGCAAGCGCGCCAGCGTGTGCAGCGCCAGCGGCAGACCGTTGAAGTTTTGCAGACCTTTGTCGACGCCGCCCATGCGTGAGCCGCGCCCGCCGGCCAAAATCAGCGCGGTGATGTCTTCGGGCCCGATGGTGGGTGCAGTCGTGGCTGCCGTTGTGGTGTTGGCGGTCGTCATGTCAGCCCCCGATGTAACTCATTTCAACCCGCCGGCCGGCGCCGCTGGTGTCGGGCCCCAGCGCGCTGCGCAGATCCGAGTAGCGGTCGTTGCGGCCCTGCCAGATGTGGCCCAGCGTGGAGGCGAGATCCGCGTCGGACGCGCCCGAGCGCAGCAGCGCGCGCAGGTCGTAACCGTTGGATGCGAACAGGCACAGGTAGAGCTTGCCTTCGGTCGAAAGGCGTGCGCGGTTGCAGTCGCCGCAAAAGGCTTGCGTGACGCTGCTGATGACACCGATCTCACCGGCGCTGGCATCATGCCGCCCATCGGCATCGGCATAACCCCAGCGCTCGGCGGTCTCGCCCGGCGCGCTGGGATCGAGCTGCACCAGCGGCAGGTGCGCCTGGATCAGCTCGATCACCTCGGCCGAGGGCATCACCTCGTCCATGCGCCAGCCGTTGGTGGCACCCACGTCCATGTACTCGATGAAACGCAGCACAATGCCGCTACCGCGAAAATGCCGCGCCATCGGCAGGATTTCATGCTCGTTGGTGCCGCGCTTGACCACCATGTTGATCTTCAGGCCGCCGACGCCACCTTCGCGGGTGGGGCCGAAACCGGCCCGACGTGCCGCCTCGATGCCGTCGAGCACATCGGAGACCGGGAAATCCACGTCGTTCATGCTGCGAAACACGGCATCGTCGAGCCCATCCAGACTCACCGTGATGCGCTGCAGGCCAGCGGCGCGCAGGCTCTTGGCCTTGCGCGCCAGCAGCGAGCCGTTGGTGGTGAGGGTAAGGTCCAGCGACTGACCGTCCACCGTGCGCAGCGCGGCGAGTTGGCCGACCAGCGCCTCGACGTTCTTGCGCAACAAGGGCTCGCCGCCGGTGAGGCGGATCTTGCGCACGCCATGGGCCACGAACGTCTGCGCGAGACGCGTGATCTCTTCAAATGAGAGCAGCGAGGCGTGCGGCAGGTAGGCGTAGTCCTTATCGAACACTTCCTTGGGCATGCAGTAGTTGCAGCGGAAGTTGCAGCGGTCGGTGACGCTGATGCGCAGATCGCGCAGGGGGCGGTCCAACTGGTCCAGAACCGCGCCCACCGGCACCATCCGGCGACTGGCTTCCAAAGCGGCCGGGGGCAGCGCCAAGGGGCTGTGGCGTTGGTCCACCAGCGGCACGATGCGAGGAGTATTTGCTTCGGACATGGTGCTATTGTCCACTGCTTGGGGCACACTGTTCCCATTGGGCGGGTGTGGGCTTTGAAAGGGGGCGCAAAGTGGTGCAAATGGGCAAACGGCGGATGGTCGTGGCGGTGTTGGTCGCGTTGGGCGCGTTGGGCGCGTTGGGCGCCGCAGCCGCGCATGCGCAGCCGGCGGTGGCGCTGTCGGAGCAGGACTTCCTGGCCGAGGTGCCCATGGTGCTGTCGGTGGCGCGGCTGCCTCAGCGCCTGGATGAGACGCCTGGTGCGGTCACCATCCTGGACCGTGACTGGATTCGTCAATCCGGCGCGCGCGACCTGGCCGACCTGCTGCGCTTGGTGCCGGGGTTTCAGACCAGCAACTCGTTTGCTGGCGACATGCAGCAGGCCAGTTACCACGGTGCCTATGGCGAGTTTTCAAACCGTTTGCAGGTGCTGGTGGATGGCCGTTCGGTGTATTCCTCGTACCTGCTGGGCAGCACCGGGTTGGGCCTTCAGACCTTGGGGCTCGACGACATTGAACGTGTCGAGGTGCTGCGCGGTTCCAACTCGGCGGCCTATGGCGCGCGCGCCTTTCTGGGCGTGGTGAACATCGTCAGCCGCGACACCAAGGACACGCCGGGCTTGGCCATCGGTGTCACCAGTGGGCAAAACGGCGTGCGCGACCTGGCCGCCCGTTGGGCTTACGCCGGCGCCGGCTTGGGACTGCGGATGTCGGCCGATCAGCGGGTCGACGATGGACTGGTCGGCGCCGAGGGGCCCACGCGGGTGCGCCGCTTCAATACACGGGTCGACTTTCGCCTGAGTGAGCGTGACGAGCTGGAGTTGCGCGCTGGCGTGGTGGAGGCGTCGGCCACGCGTGGCTTTGTCGGGCGGGTCGGCAACCCGGTTCGCCAGCGCACCGACCACGCACGCCACCTGCAAGTGGACTGGCGACGCACGCTGGACGCGGATCAGGTGGTCTCGGCCCAGTTTTCACTGAGTCATGAGCGCTACACGGACCACTTTCGCTACACGCCCGTTCCCGGCTTGATCGTTGATTTTGGCGGCAGGGCCACGGACCACAATGTGTTGCTGCAACACACGGTGCGGCACGGCGCGGCTTTAAGGACCGTCTGGGGCGCCGAGTTTCGCAGCGAACAGGTGCGTTCTCAGCCGGTCTACAACCGCTCCGATGCGATTCGAACTGATTTCACCCGGTTGTTTGGCAACGCGGAGTGGCGCGCCGCCCCGAATTGGGTCGTCAATGCGGGGGGCTTGTTCGAGCACAGCTCGCTCAGTGGCGACACTCTGGCACCACGCTTGGCCTTGAACTGGCATGTTGCGCCCGGCCAGACGGCGCGCGCGGGTGTCTCGCGGGCGTTTCGGCCCCCCAGTGCTTATGAGAAGCATGCCGACACGCGCTACTTTCACCCGCTGACCAATGCCTTGCTGGAGGTGACCGCCTTGGCAAGCGGCCAGGTGGGGCCGGAAAGCCTGTTGACGCGGGAGTTGGGTTACCTCGCGGACTGGCAGAGCTTAGGCTTGAAGGCGGACGTGCGTTTGTTCCATGAAAAGGTGTCCGACGCCATTGGCGCCTACCGCAAGTTGCCAGCACCGGCGCGACGCCCGTATGACTATGTCAACCAGGATCGTTTCCGAATTCGGGGTCTGGAGTACCAACTCAATTGGCGCGCCTGGCGCGGCGGTGAGGTGACGTTCAACCAGAGCTTCACCAGAATATCGGATTCCTTCAACAACGACACGCTGCACGGGGCCGCGGACAACGCCTTGTCCCTGGTGCTGATGCATCAGTTCTCCAACCGCGCGCAGGCCAGCGTGAGCTACAACAAGAGCGGACCGGCGGTGCTGCAGGGCGCTGCGGTGCTGGCCTCCAAGGAGCGCCTCGACCTGCGCGTGGCAATACCCATGACGCTTGGCCCGGCCAAGGCGGAGTTGGCCCTGGTGGTGCAAAACCTCGGGCCGGCTTACTTGGACTACGACCCCTTGTATTCGTTTGCACGCCGGGCCTTCGTGACCTTGCGTGTCCAGCATTGACGGGGCGCGTGTGCCTGCTTGCCTGCGTTGCCTGATCGCCTGGTCTTGCCTGTTGCTGGCGATGGCCGGCGCGCGCGCGGCCGAGCCCAGCGTGGTGCTGGTCAGCAGCGAGCTCAGCCCTGCCTATGTGGAACTGGCTGACGCCCTGGTGACGGAGTTGGAACGAGGTGGCGTGCCGGGCAGCGAGGTGCGGCGCACCACGGTGGCCGAGCTCGCGACGGCGGAATCAACCCTACCTAAGCTGTACGTGGCCCTGGGCGTGCGTGCGGCGACTGCGCTGGCGCAGATTGGCGACGGCGTGCCGGTGTTGTGCACCTTGCTGCCTCGCGCCAGTTTCGAGCGCATCCTGCTTGAGACCGGTCGCAAGGCGTCAAGTCACTTCTCGGCCATCTACCTCGATCAACCGCTGTCGCGCCAGCTCGAACTGGTGCGCCTGACACTGCCGCGGGCCAAGCGCATTGGCGTGCTCTGGGGTGAGTCCTCGGTCGCCCAGCAGGCGGCGCTGGACGGCGCGGCAGCCAGCCGGGGCTTGCGTGTGGTGTCGGCTCGGGTCGGACCAGCCGAGCCCCTGTTCCCGGCCCTCAGGAAGGTGCTGGACGAGTCGGACGTTCTGCTTGCGCTGGCGGACCCGCAGATCTACCACGGCGGCACGATTCAGAACATCCTGATGACTTCGATTCGAGCCGGGATACCCATGGTGGCGTTCTCGCCGGCCTACGTCAGGGCCGGCGCGCTGGCTGCGGTCCATGTGACGCCGGCTCAGATCGGACAGCAGGCGGGGGGTCTGGCGCGTGCGGTGCTGCAAGGTCGTGCGCTGCCAAGCGCGCCGCTGTACTCAAGGGAGTTCGAGGTTAGCGTCAACGTGCCGGTGGCCCATGCGCTGGCCCTGTCGCTGGACCCGGTCGCTTTGGCGGCGCGCCTTCGTTTGCTGGAGCGAGCACCATGACGGTGGCTTTTGACATCCGCAGCCGCATGCTGGTGGCCGCGCTCTTGCCGGTCACCCTGGTGGCACTGGTGTTGGCTGCGGTGTTGTTGCGTGGCCGCGCGGTGGACATTGCCGAGGCGCACGATCAGCGTGCCCGCTCGTTGATTCGGCAAATGGCGGCGGCCAGCGAATTCGGCCTGTTCAGCGCCAACGCCGCCAGCTTGCAGGCCATTGTGGGTGGTGCCATGCGCCAACCGGAAGTGCGTGCGGTGCAGATCGTCGACGTGGGCGGTCAGGTGCTCGCTCGCGGCGGTATGTTTGAGTCGGCCGCCATGCCCACCTTGGGCATGGAAGAGGCGGCGCTTGGTCTGCCCTCGCGGGGCTCGGACCTATTGGTGCAGCCGGTGCGCGCGACCCAGGTCAAGCTGGAAGACCTGTTCGAGCGGCCGCGCCCCGAGTCGGCCGGTGAGGCCGCGCCCCTGGGGCATGTGGTGATGGAGTTCTCGCGCGACAGCGTGCTGCAGCGCGAGCGCGACATGCTGTGGCTGGGCCTGCTGGTGACCTTGGGTGGGCTTCTGCTTGGTGGCTGGCTGGCCATCCGCCTGGCACGCAGCGTCAATCAGCCGGTGCTGCGGATGGCATCCATGATCGAGCGCATTGGACGCGGCGAAATGTTTGTGCGCGGGCCGGTGCTGCAGAGCGACCCCTTGCATGAAGTCCAGCGGGGCCTCAATCAGATGGCCGCGCGCCTGGAGTCTGGCCGTGAAGAGTTGAGCCGGCGCATTGCGGCGGCGACCTTCGAGCTGCGCGAGAAGAAGGAGGAGGCCGAAGCGGCCACCCAAGCCAAGTCCAGCTTCATCGCCGCTGCCAGCCATGACCTGCGCCAGCCGCTGCACGCCTTGGGCATGTTCGTGGCCCGTCTGTCACAGTTGCCGCTGGATCAAGCGACCCGCCAACTGATCGGCAATCTGGACGAATCGGTGCTGGCGATGCAGAACCTGCTTGACGCCCTGCTGGACGTGTCACGGCTGGAGGCCGAGTCGGTCAGGATCAGAACGCGGCCCACCGCCGTCAATGAACTGTTTGACATGCTGCGCAGCGCGCTGGCGGTCACTGCCGCTGACAAGGGACTGCGTCTTCGGGTCCGACCCAGTGACGCGTGGATCATGAGCGACCCGTCGCTACTGCATCGGATCCTGCTCAACCTGGTTGGCAACGCCATCCGCTACACCGCGCGGGGCACCGTGCTGGTGTCGTGCCGATCATGGGGCGACGGGCGTCTGGTGCGCATTGAGGTGTGGGACAGCGGCATCGGCATCGCGCCGGAACATCACGCCGACGTGTTCAAGGAGTTTTTTCAGGTTGGCAACCCGCAGCGCAACCGCGAGCAGGGACTGGGGCTGGGGCTCAACATCGTCAAGCGCACCGCCCGACTGCTGGGCCACCGTCTGCATCTGCGTTCGGGCCTGGGCTGCGGTACCCGCTTCACCATCGAAGTGCCGAAGGTGGCCCGCCCTGATGCGAGCCACCTTGCGCTGCCAGCAAGCCCGGCATTGACCATGGATCGGTTTGATGGGCTGGCGGTGATGGTGGTCGAGGATGACGCGCTCGCCAGTGAGGGCCTGACCGGGCTGCTGCAATCCTGGGGCTGCGAGGCGCGTCATGCCGACGGCCTGGAGGCTGCCCTGGCGCTGGTGGCCGGCGGATGGCGGCCAAGTGTGATCGTCAGCGACTATCGCCTGCGCGACGCGGAGCATGGTATCGAGACGGTGCGCCGCCTGCGCCTCTCGCTCGGCAGTTCGGTTCCGGCCTGCCTGATGAGCGGCAACACCGATCCTCAATTGATGCAGGCAGCCCGGCAGGCGGGCTTGACCCTGTTGCACAAGCCGGTGCGCCCAGCCAAGCTGCGCAGCCTGTTGCGCAAGCTGGTGGACAAGGATGCTCCGGTTCGGGGGGAGGGGGGGTAGTTGGTTGGTTTGCTGGGTTGCTGGGTTGCATTTTCCCCACTCACTCCCCCAGCCCCTCTCCCGCCCCGCCGGGCGGAAGAGGGGAGCCTCATTTGACCGCGTGACTTGGCACCGGGCAAACCGGGAGCTGTTGAAGTCGGGGTTGGCGCGGCAGGAACTCAGGGCACAAGTTCCGAGCGCCGGAGGGTGACTTGGTTGTTCGGGGTTCCCGGGTCCGGGGGTTTGAAGTGACGTGCCCTATTTGGCTCGTTGCTGGCGCGCCGAGGCCAGCCAGTGGTGTGCCACAGCTACACAAATCAGCTACGACCGCGTTGTTACAGACTGCCAACCAAGTGTGGTGATCCGATTTAGCTCACTGCTGGTTACCGACGATGCACATCTTGGGGCTTGTCAGTTCGGATAGACTGGCTTGCATGAGCACCCCCCGATCTAGTCCTCTCTAAGAATTGTCATGACGCCACGTTCCATTCGTGTCGCCCAGAGCGCGTATTTGGACACCTGCGTAATCAGTGGCTATGTAAAAGGTGAATTGCAGGCATGTGAAAAACTTGCTTTCGAAGCAATCATGTCCGCGTACCAGATGGAAACAATCGATCTTCTGCGCTCTGCTGTTGTCGATCAGGAAATCGCCGCAATCCCTGAGCAATATCGGAGCCCGCATCAAGCGTTGCTATCGACCCTACTATCGATTCCTGTCCCTAATGTTGGCGGTCTTACGCGGTGCGGCTCCGCAGGCTATGGAACCGCGAACCCCTCCCGAATGCTCTGGAATCGTTTGATCGCAGTTCTGCCGGACGAAAATGATCGGTCACACGTCTTCGTGGCAGCGCGCAACCGTGTTCACTTCTTTGTCACGGTAGACTTCCGCACCATCCTCTCTCGGCGATCAAAGGTCCTTGCTGCGAGCGGAGTGGAACCCGTCACACCATCCGAGTTCGTCGCTCATGCGCACGGCCCTATGCTGTTCGCAGACACTGTCCTGCGCAGTACTTTGTTGCGAAGCGAGACCTGATCCATTTGTCGAGTGGGCCTTCGCAAAAATCTAAACCTCTTCCCGATTTATCGCGCCGGACTCGGTCTGAATACCTGACTCCCCTTTACCGGGTTGTATTTTTCCCACTCACTCCCCCAGCCCCTCTCCCGCCCCGCCGGGCGGAAGAGGGGGGCCTCATCTGACCGCGCGAACCGGCACTGGGTGAACCGGGAGCCGTTGAAATCGTCGTTGGCTCGGCAAGAACTCAGGGTGCGAATTCCGAGCGCCGGAGGCAGTTTCGGTGGTTCGAGGTGTATTCTGCCGCTGCCTCCGACTCGTGCCTCGGGCCTCGTCGCTGGCGCGTAGCGGCCAGTCGGCGGGTGTGCTCAGTTGTTGGAATTCGTTACGACCGGTCGCGACCCATCTTGCCGAGCGGCAGCCGTCGCGACGGTTGCGCCGTGAACGCGTTGGCCGACACCAAAAACAAAATGAGGCTCCCCTCTTCCGCCCGGCGGGGCGGGAGAGGGGCTGGGGGAGTGCAGCAGAACACATCGCTCCAGTCAACACCAGCAGAAACCAGAAACCAGAAACAACTCAGTCCGACCGCCCACCCGCCACGTAGCCATGCCGCTCCGCCGCCAGCACCGCCTGCGTGCGGGTCTGCACGTCGAAGCGGCGCAGTATCGCGGTGACGTGGTTCTTGACGGTCTCTTCGGACAGATGCAGCTTGACGCTGATCTGGCGGTTGGTGAGACCGTCCAGGAGTTCAAGCAAGACCAGTTCCTGGCGTCGGGTCAGCAAGGCCGGCGCCTGTCCGCCCGCGCCGCTGCCCTGCAGTGGCGCCGCGCCGGTGTCGGCTGCGCAGTCGGGAGGTGTATAGATACCGCCGGCCATCACCAGCGTGACCACCGACAGCAGTTCGCTGCTGAGGCCAGACTTGGTGACGAAGCCGGCCGCGCCACGGTCCATCACGCGGCGCATGGTCTGCGGACTAGCCGACCCGGACAGGATGATGATCGGCAGTTCGGGATGGTGTTGCGCGAAATAGTCCAGCGCAGCCAGGCCATTCATGTCGGGCAGGTGGTAGTCCAGCAGCACCACATCCAGGTCGGGGTGAAGCTCGGCCAGGACGAACGCGCGGCGGCAATCTGGCGCGTCGAGCACCTCCAGTCCTTCGTCAAGACCCCGAAGCACCTGGCGCAGGCCCTCGCGCACCAGCGCGTGATCGTCCACCACCAGGATCTTCATGGCACGGCCTCAGACACAGCGCGCACCATCGACCTCGATGCACACACCGCTGATGAAAGCGGCTTCGTCGCTGGCCAGATACAGCACAGCGTTGGCCACGTCCAGAGCGGTGGAGAACCGGCCCAGCGGGATGCCCGACAGGAACTTGGCGCGCCGGGCGTCGTCGAGCGGTCCACCGGCGAACTCGACCGACAGCCCGGTGTCGGGGTTGAACACCGGGTTGACGCAGTTGACGCGGATGTTGTCGGGGCCGAGCTCCGAGGCGAGTGACTTGGAGGTCACGATCACGGCGCCCTTGGAGCCGTTGTACCAGGTCAATCCTGGCCGGGGCCGGATGCCGGCCGTGGACGCAATGTTGATGAAGCTGCCGCCACCCTGGCTGCGAAACACCGGCGTGGCGTGAATCGTGGCGAGGTAGATGCTTTTGACGTTGACGGCGTAACAGCGGTCGAAGTCTTCCTCGCTCACTTCCAGGGCCGGGCGGTTGCGGTGTGTCCAGCCGGCGTTGTTGACCATCACGTCGAGCACGCCGTGGCGTTGCACCGCAGCGCCAACCAAGGCGTGGACCTGATCGGACTGGGTGACATCGGCCTGGAAGAACGAGGCCCGACCGCCGGCTGCCAGGATTTCTCGGGTGACTTTTTGGCCGGCCGGGGCATTGAGGTCGTTGACGATGATCTGCGCGCCTTCGCTGGCGAGCCGCTTGGCGATGCCTTCGCCGATGCCACCACCGGCACCGGTCACGATGATCGATTTTCCATTGACACGCATGGTATTTTTGTTTGAAGGGGCCACGAAGTCACCGCCGACGCTGCCATGCACCGGCATCCAACGGTTCATTCTCCCGCAAAAAGACGGTCGAGAAAACCGGTATCAGACCTGCATCTTGGTGAATATTCACCTTGACTGATGGGGCAGTCCGGCCCCGCGCCCGCCATCGTGGACCGTCGCGGCCCGCTGGCGTCAGGTGCTGGTCGGCGCTTTGGCGGGCAGCGGTGCGCTCAGCAGCGCAGTAATCTGCGCGTCCTTGTCCAGCCAGAGCTGCTGTACCCACTGCCCAAACGCTTCGCGCACCGCGGGGTCGCCCGCGTAGTCGCCTTGGACGAGTTTCCCAGGCACCGGCAGGGCGCGCGCCCGAACCACGATGTGTTGCACCTTGCCTTGCAGAAAGTGCCAAAAGGTGGGGGGGCCGTCGGGGTAAACGATGGTCACATCCAGAATGGCCTGGAACTTGTCACCCATGGCGTTGAGGGCCATTGCAATGCCGCCCGCCTTGGGCTTGAGCAGATGGCGGTACGTGGATTTTTGACGCTGGTGCTTGGCTGCGGTGAATCGTGTGCCCTCCAGAAAGTTCATCACGCTGGTGGGTATCAGGGCGAATTTCTCGCAGGCCTTGCGGGTGGTTTCCTGGTCCTTGCCGCGCATCTCTGGGTGCTGCCTGAGGTATTCCTCGCCGTGGCGGCGCATAAACGGGAACTCCAGCGCCCACCACGCCAAGCCCATGACCGGCACCCAGATCAGTTCGTGCTTGAGAAAGAACTTGAGCAGCGGGATGCGCCGGTTAAACAGGTGCTGCAATACCAGGATGTCGACCCAGGATTGGTGGTTGCAGTTGACCAGGTACCAACTGCGGTACTTCAGATCGTCGATGCCCTGCACGTCCCAGACCGTGCGCTGCGTCAGCGCCATCCAGCCACTGTTGCAACTGATCCAGGCCTCGGCGATGAACAGCAGGACCGGATCAATGCGCAGCCGGATCGCCTTGACGGGTATGAGCAGTTTGATTAGCGCGACCAGCAACAGGATGGGCACCCATACCAGGGCGTTAAGCACCATCGACAAGGTGGCAATCAGCGCGATCAAGGGCGTTGGCAAAAAGCTAAGCATGGACGACGGGCCTCGATGGTGCGTGGTGTTGCATTGTCGGTCCATTCCCCGGTCTGCTGGCGTCAGCGCGGCGCCAAGTAGGCGCAGAAGTGCCGTTCGGCCAGCTTGAACAGGCCAATCAGCGCGAAGGTGCCGACAAGATAGAGCGCGGCGGCAGCCAGGTAGGCCTCGAAGGGCAGGTAGAAGTCCGAGTAGATGCGACTGGCCGCCGCGGTGATGTCCAACATCGCCGGCACGGCGCTGGCCAGGCTGGTGCCATGCAACATCATGACCACCTCGTTGCTGTAGGCCGGCAGCGTGCGGCGCAGGGCGCCGGGCAGCACGATGTGCAGCATCACCTGCGCCCGGCTCATGCCAAACGCCTGCGCGGCTTCGATCTCGCCGGCGGCGGTCTCGCGAATGGCGCCCGCCAGCATTTCCGCGGTGTAGCCGGCGGTGTTGAGGCTGAAGGCCAGCAGGGCGCAGAAGAACGGTTCCTTGAAGTGGGTCCAGGGCCAGACCGTGTCCCAGCGCGCCTGGATCCACTCCAATTGGCCCAGCCCGTAGTAGATCAGGTAGACCTGGATCAGCAAGGGCGTGCCGCGGACGACAAAGGTGTAGCCGCCGACCAACCGCTGCAAGAGGCGACTCGGCCCGGTCAGTGCCAGGGCAAACAACAAGGCCAGCACGGCGCCAACCGCCAGCGACGAGCCCAGCAACAGCAGGGTGGTGAGCACGCCTTCGCCGTACAGGGCCAGGCTCTCGGGGCGAAAGACGATTTCCCAGTTCATTCAGAGCCGCCCGTGGCGCACGCCCAGGCTGTAGCGCTGGTTGAGCTGCTTGAGCACCACCAGCGATGCCCAGGTGTAGAGCAGGAACAGCGCCGCCGTGAACAGAAAGAACGCGAACGGCGAACGCGTGGCGGCGCTGGCCTGCTTGGCCAGGTAGGTCATCTCCTGCAGGCCGATCAGGCTGACCACGGCGGTGGCCTTGATCAGCACCAGCCAGTTGTTGGTGACGCCGGGCAGGGCATAACGCACCATCAGTGGCAGGGTGATGCGCAGCAGGATTTGCCAGGGGCGCATGCCAAAGGCGGCCGCAGCCTCTAGCTGGCCTTGCGGGATCGACAAAATCGCACCGCGAAAGGTTTCGGTCATGTAAGCGCCGTAGATGAAACCCAAGGTCAGCACGCCGGCCGTGAAAGGCTCGATGTTGATGGCGAACTCGCTGCCCATCGCCTCGATCATCGCGTTCAGACCAATGCTGCCGCCATAAAACACCAGCAGCATCAGCACCAGTTCAGGGATGCCGCGAATCACCGTGGTGTAGAGCGTGGCGGGCCACACCAGGTAGCGCCGCCTGGACAGCTTGGCCGCGGCGCCGAGCAGCCCCAACGCCACGGCGACCAGCAAGGCCGACAGCGACACTCCCACGGTCAGCAGTGCGCCGCTCAGGATGGAGAGGTAGTAGGCGCTCAAGGGAGATCAGGCAGGCAACTCAGGCCAGGTCGACGGGGGGCCTTGGCCCGGGTGTGTTGAACGCTGATCAACTGCCGTAAACGTCGATCTTGAAATACTTGTTGTTGAGCCGTTTGTAGGTGCCGTTGGCGCGGATGGTCTTGATCGCCGCGTTGAGCTCGCCCTTCAATACCGCCTCGCCCTTGCGCAGACCGATGCCCGCACCCGTACCGAAGTATTTGGGATTGGTCAACTCGGGGCCGACATAGCCATAGTTCTTGCCCTCGGGTTTGCTCAAGAAGCCGCCGTTGACTTCCACCACGTCGGCCACCGTGCCATCGAGCCGCCCGGACTTGATGTCCAGGTACACCTGGTCCTGCGCCTCGTAGGGTGTCACGACCACACCAACGGGCTTGAGTTCACCCATGGCGTATTTCTCCTGCACGCTCCCCTTCAGAACGCCAATCTTCTTGCCCTTGAGGGAGGTGATGTCGGTGAACTTGATGTCGTTCTTCACAACAATCTTGGTCGGCGTGTTGTAGTACTTGTCGGTGAAATCAATCGCCTTGAGCCGGTCTTCCGTGATCGACATGGAACTGATGATCACGTCGTACTTCTTGGCCTGCAGGCCCGGAATCATGCTGTCCCACACCTGCTCGACGAACACGCACTTGCGTTTGATTTGCTCGCACAGCGCCAGCGCGATGTCGACATCAAAGCCGGTCGGTTTGCCATCGGCGGTCTTGAAGGTAAAGGGCTCGTAGGTGGCGTCGATGGCGACCTTGAGTTCTTTGGTTTGGGCGCCGACCACAGTGGCCAGGGTAGCCAGGGCCAGGCAAAGGGTGAGTTTTTTCATGAAGTGTCCTTATTCGGTTCATCAGGTCCAGCGTGGCCCAGCGTGTAACGAGAAGGCCGATTTTAGGGGCCTGCGGGCCCATTCCGGCCGGTGAGGCGCGTTGGCGTTTACCCTTGTCGGTGGGTACGACTGGGGCACCTAAATTTCCGCAGCCTCACGAATCAAACACTCTGCAGAAATGCCCAGGCTCGAATTCAAGCGCCGCACCATGGCAATGCTCAAGGGTCGCTTGCGGTTGAGTACCTCATAGACGCGGTTCAAACCGCCAATCATCGGAGTGAGGTCTTTGGCGCTCAAGCCCTGCTGTTCCATACGGAACTTGATGGCCTCGATAGGGTCAGGCAACTCCAGCGGGTAGTGCCGAGCCTCGTAGGCCTCTAAAAGCGTTCCCAGTACTTCGAGGCGGTCCGCCTCTGGCGTGCCTCGTTTTGGGTCTGCGTCGACCAAAGCAGAAACAATTTTGAGCGCCGCCCGGTAGTCGGCCTTGGTGTGGATGGGGCGAATGTCCATGGAGAAATCCTTCAAAACTGCTCAACTGTGTTGGCATCCACGGCGTCATACTGCGCATGAGTGCCAATGAACTTCACGTACACAAAGCCCACGTTGTAGGCGACCGCAACGATAAGCCGATATTCGTTGCCTTTGAGGTTAAAGACCACGCGGCGGTTCTTCAGAATGCTGGCGTTGGCGTAGTGCGCCTTGATGTCAGCAGGCTGCTTCCATCGGGCCTTCTTGACTTCGTCACACCAAGCCAAAACCGCTTGCTTCGCGTCGGGATGTTTGATGGCAAAGTTCCGCAATGGCGGGACTGAAACGATGTGCATGGCTGTATTGTAGTCCCAAAATGGGACTGCGATTCATGGTAGGAGCAAGGGCGGCGTCAGCGGAGAAGGCGTAAGCCTCACAGCCGCTCCAACTGCGTCACCCACAAGGCCCTCATCCCTGTCGTTGGCGCCGCCAGCGCAGCCGGGCTGCCGCCGAGCGCTGCCCCCACACTCTCCAGCCGCCAGGGCCGGGTCTCGTAACCTGCGTTCAGCAGCGCCGTTACCGTGGCGGCGCGCGCCAGGGTGTCGATCTCGTATTCCAACTGCAGCGTGCCCGAGTTCGCGTCCAGGTTGACCGCGCGCAGGCGCACGCCTTCTTCCTTCAGGTTCTCGATCATGGCAAAGGCTTTGCCCAGGTCTTGTCGCAGCAGCCTGGCCGCCTGCGCCAGGCTGTCGTGGCGCGGGTTGGCCGGTGGGTTCAGTTGGGCTTGCAGTGGTTGTGCTTGGTGTTGGGCCAGCGCGATCTGGCTTTGCAGTGCTTGGGTCGATTTCCACGTCTGCCAGGCCCGCCAGCCAGCGGCGCTCAGCATAAACAGGGCCAGCAGCAGCGCCACGGCCCACAGCGTGCGCCAGCGTTGATCGGGGATAAAGTCAATCCGCACCGGCTTCATAACTTGTACCAATGTGGGCGCCAAGCTTGCGGGCCGTCGCCCATGATGGTTTGGGTCTTGGCATCGAAGCCGAGCCGGATGAATCGGTCGCTGGTCAAGCCCATGCTGACTTGCCACTGCGCCAGGCGTGTCGCCACCGCTGTGGCATTGGGCGCGCCAGGCAGGCTCAGCGTCTGCACGGTGCCGTTACCAGGTTCGGCCAGCACGGTGACGGCGTCGGGCTCTTGCACCAGCACGCCCCGCACGCCGGCTTGGGCCGCCGCAGCACATTGCGTGGCCTGGGCCCACAAGGGTTGCAGCGCGCCGATGCGGTGGCCCTGCGCCTTTGCCCATTGCTGCAATGCGGCCAGGGTGGCGGTGGGCAGGGCGGCCCCCAGGCCAGCGGCTCGGGCATCAAGTTCACACAGCAATTCGCCGGTGGCCAAACCCAGGCTGTCGGCCACCCAGTGTTGGGCAATCGCTTGGCGTTCGTGCCAGCGCCGCACGCCTTGGGGCAGCGCCACATCAAAGGCCGGGCACAAGGCGCCACTCAGGCTGACGTGCAGCCGGCTGGCGCGGGGCAGGTGCTCGCCGACCTGTTGCAACACACGCTCCAGTGGCAGCGTCGCGCTGGGGCGCAATACCACCGTGGGCTGCCTGGCGGCCTGCACCAGGGCCAGGCTTTGCCCCAGGTAGAGGTACACCGGCTCAGACCAGACCGACCACACGGGCCACCTCCTCGATGCTGGTTTTGCCTTGTTCAACCTTGGCCAGCGCCTGCGCCAGCAGCCGCATGGACGGGTCGTGGTAGACCAAGCTCTTAAGCTCCGACATGGCCGGTTTGCGCACAATCAGGTCACGCACCGCGTCACTCAGTTCGTGCACTTCGGCCACCACAAAGCGGCCCTTGTAGCCGGTGTGGCGGCACTGCGCGCAACCCGGGGCGGTCGGCAGACGCGCCAAGGCCGGCAGGCCCAGCGCGGCCAGTTTGGCTTGTTCGGCCGCCGTGCTGGCGCGCCAGCCGCTGCAGTGCGGGCACAACTTGCGCAACAGGCGTTGCACCACCACGCCGTTGACGGCAGAGGCCAGTCCGAACGGGTCAATGCCAAAGTGCTGAAAGCGCCCCAGTACATCAAACAGGCTGTTGGCGTGCACGGTGGTAAACACCAGGTGCCCGGTCAGCGACGACTGCACCGCAATCTCCGCCGTTTCGGCATCTCGAATCTCGCCCACCAGAATCTTGTCCGGGTCGTGCCGCAAGATCGAGCGCAGGCCGGTGGCAAAGGTCAGGCCCTTTTGCTCGTTGACCGGAATCTGCAGCACCCCCGGCAGCTCGTATTCCACCGGGTCCTCGATCGTGACGATCTTCTCCAGCCCATTGTTGACCTCGGTCAGCGCGGCATAGATGGTGGTGGTCTTGCCGCTGCCGGTGGGGCCGGTGATCAGCAGCATGCCGTGCGGCCGCGCCGCCAGGGCGCGAATGGTGTCGGCCACCGCCGCATCAAAACCCAACACGTCGAGCGACATGCTGGCCTCGTTCTGGCGCAACTGGGCCTTGTCGAGCAGGCGCAGCACCGCGTCCTCACCAAAGATGCTGGGCATGATGGACACGCGCAGGTCAATCGCGTCGTGGCCGGGGCGGCTCCAGTGGATGCGCCCGTCCTGCGGGCGGCGGCGCTCGGTGATGTCAAGCTGCGCCATCACCTTGATGCGCGAGATCACCTCTTCAGCGCGCTGCGGGTCAGCCAGTCGCTCGCCGGGGGCCATCACGCCATCAAGCCGGTACTTGATGCCCACGCCCCGGCGGTCGGTCTCGAAGTGAATGTCGCTGGCGCCATCCGCATAGGCATGGATGACCGCCTGGTCGACAAACTGCACCACGGCGGAATTGTCCAGGCTGTCGGTGGTGTTTGAGGTGGAGCCAGGTTTGGCCGCTGCCGCCTCTGCCGCCGGCGCGTGCGCTTGCAACCGTTGGATTTGACTTGGGCGCGCCAAGGCCAGGCAGGCGCCGGCACGGCGGCTCAGCGCCACAATGGCGTCGCCGTGCCACGGGTCATCACACAGCAACAGCGGTTTGCCTGCGAGTTCCACCCACACTGACAAGCAACGGGGGTTGTCATTGCGGGCTTGATTCGCAATCCATGGATCCCGGATCGAGTCCGGGACGACAGGTGCTGGGTTTGGGTTGAGGGCCGACTCCAGCCTCCGAATGTTGGGCCAGGCATCTTCCGTGATCACCTCCACGCCGTGTTGCGCGCGCAACAGCCGTGTCAGTTCGGTTTCGCTTAGTTTGAGCGCGTCCAGCAGGCCCAGCCACAGTTGGCCGTCTTCGCAGCGTTGCGGGCGCAGTTGCAGCAGCGCTGCATCCAAGGGGTGGGCTAAGGTGTTCATTGCTGGGCTCAGCGTAATCGGGTGGCCATGTCAAACACCGGCAGGTACATGGTGATCACAATCGCGCCGACCATCAGTGCCACGCTCAGTAGCAGCACCGGCTCGATCACACGCGTGACCCGCTCCACGAACAGCTCAAACCGTTCGCCATGCAACTGTGCCACCACATCGGCCGCCACATGAAAATCCCCGTTGCGTTCGGCCGCCGCCATCAAGCGCCGCCCAACCTCGTCGCACAGTTGCGCGCTGGCCAGCGCTTGCGACACCGCGCCACCGCGTTCCACCAGCGCGCGGGCCTGGCACAGTGCGGCGCGCAGGCGCTGCGACAAGGCCGACTGCGTGGCCACCGTCATGGCCTCGATCATCGGGTAGCCGCCTTTGAGCAGCAGGGCCAGCGCCTGGTACATCATGGCCAACTCAAAGTCTTCGATGCGCCGGCGCAGCCAGGCGTTGCTCTGGCCCAGGCGCAGCAGCAGGCGTTTGGCCTCACCACTGCGAATCCACAGCACCAGAGCGGTCGCCAGCAGCAGCAGCGCGATCAGCACCTCGGCGCGGTGCTGGCTCATGAACTGGCTGATGGCAATCATCAGCGCGGTGCGGCCGGTGGCCGGGCCACGCAGGTTGTCGTACATGCGGGCAAAGTTGGGCATGACCACCATCAGCAAAAAAATGGAAATCGCCACGCCCAACCCCGTCACCAGCGACGGGTAGATCGCCGCGCTGACCAGTTTGCGCCGCAGTTGCGCAATCAAGGTGTCGTAGCGCAGGTAGTCGTCCAGCGCCTCCACCAGGTTGCTGGTGCGCTCACCGGCGCGCACCGCGGCGATCAGCACCACCGGCGTGTCGGGCAGCGCCGCCAGGGCGGCCGACAGGGCCTGGCCCTGCTGCAGGCGCACCAGCAGCTCGGCCGACAGGTTGTCGCTGCGCCCCTCCATGCCGGCGCGGGCCGACAAGGTGTCGACCGCCTCCACAATCGTCATGCCGGCCTGGATCAGCGTGCGCACTTCGCGGCAAAACACCGGGTAGCGGTTGCGCGCCGCGCGTTGTGGCATGGCCCAGCGTTTGGCCAGCGGCTGCACGCTTAGCACGGTTTGGCCGGCCTGTGCCAGGCGCAGCCGCAGCGCGCCCTCGTCGGGGGCCTCCAGCACCTGCTGTCGCACACTCGGCTCGCCTCGGCCCACGCTGCGTACCTTGAATTGCATGGCTTAGCGTGGCGTCAGGGCCGGCGTCCGCGACGCCGACGCGGGTGCGGGTTGGTAGACAAACTGCCAGTCGGCATAACGGCGAGCCGCTGGCAGGGTGAGGGCGCCCAGTTGCATCGCGCCGCTGCGAATCGGCGCCGCTTCGCTCAAGCTATGGACCCCGGCCAGTCCACCGTCCACCGCAATCACCAGCCCCCAGTGGGGGGAACGGGTCATGGGGTCTACATAGACCTGGCGCAGGTGGCGCTTGATGCCCACAAAACGTGGGTCCTCCACCAGGTCCTCCAGCGCGCGCGGCCAGCGCTTGATACTGCCGGGCGAGGCCTCGTAGTAGGCGCCAATCGCTTGGGCGTAGAGCTGCCCCACGCGCAGCAGCTCGGCCTCGCGCTCGCGCAGCGCCTGTTGCGACACATAGGTCAACACGCCGTTGCTGGCCAGCGCCAGCAGCAGCATGGCGGCGATGACCGCCAGCAGCGTGAAGCCGTCTTGCTGGGGTGTGGGGCGGTGCGGCATGGTGTGTACTTTGCCGGGCCTACCAACTGGCGTACGCGGTGCCGTCGCGCGCGCGGCCGATGGCGCCGCTCTTGACATCAAACACGCCCTGGTTGCCCGCGTCCTTGGGCGCGATCAGCACCCAGGTGTCAAAGCGATCGGTGAGCGGGTCAAGCGGCACCGCGCGGATGTAGCGCTCGGCCACCAGTTCGTCCAGCGTGCTGGGGTAACGCGCCTTGTCGCGGTAGAACTGGTCCAGCGCGGTGCGCAGCCCCACGATGTTCTGGCGCAGCACGGTTTCGCGCGCGTCGTCCAGCCGGTCCAGGTAGCGCGGCGCAATCAAGCCGGCCAGCACGGCCAGCACCGTCAGCACCACCAACAGCTCGATCAGCGTGAAGCCGCGCGGCCGTGGCCACGCATGCGGCTTGGGTGGGCTGGGCGGGGGCAATGCGCTTACCATTGGGCTCGGCTCACCATTTTGAATAGGGTGTACCGTCCAGCGACAGCGCGTCGGAGGACGAGGACACGTCGTACACATCGGCACCCGGGCGCGGCTGGTCGGGGGGCGAGGCATAACTGCGCAAGCGCCAGGTCTGCTCGGCTGGCAGGGCCGGGTCGGCCATCGGGTCGCGTGGCAGGCGGCGCAAAAAATACAGCGTTTGGCTGCCCGCCTGGGCACGTGGGTCGGGTACGCCTTGCACCAGCACTTGCAGGCTGCTGGGGTAACCCGAAACACCAATGGGTAGGGGCGCACCGCCCGCACTCATGGCGCGTTGGTACTCGTCAATCGCATTGCGGATGTCCCACAGCGACTGGCGCAGTTCACGCTCGCGCTGCGCCTTGAGCAGCGTTTCGCCCAGCGGCATCACGGCCGCGGCCAGGATGCCCAGGATGGCCATCACCACCAATAACTCAACCATGGTAAAACCCGCCGCCCCGATGCGGCGGCCAAGCAGGCGTGGCCAGGGCAAGGGTTTCATTTGATGCTCAAACGCAGCACCGGCAGCGCGGCCACGCTGGGAACACTGGTCAGGCCAACTGGCTTGAGGTTGGTGATGGTCAGGTCAGCCTGACCGGCCGCCTTGGCGCGCAGCCTGAGCTGCAGGGCGGTGGCGCGGCCGGTGGCGCCGGTGGCATCGCGGCGCAGCACGGCGCTGCCTACCAGCCCGGTTTCGCGGTTGATCACATGGGTAAAGCTGGTCGCGCCGCCCTCTTGCTGGAAGAACGGGCCTTCCATCACGTCCAGCACTTCCAGCAGTTCTTTGGGGTAGGCGATCTCGGTGGGTACCCCGCGCAGTGGTGTGCCGCTGGCCAGATTCAGGCTGACCACAAAGGTCTCACCCACTTTGACCTCGGCTGGCGCCTGCCAACTGGCCTGCACCGTTGGCGGCAGCGCCTCGGCCGCGGCACCACTTGTGGCGGCGGGTGCCGGCCCCTGCGCCGCGCCCGCGCCTGCGGGGGTGCCCGCAGCGCTGGCAAGCAGGCTGGCGGTGGCTTGGGCGCTGCCGCTGCGCTCCGGCGCCGCGCGCAAACGGGTGGCCATCTCGGTGCCCACCCATAGCTCGGCCTGGGCCAGGTCGGGGCGTGGCGCGCTGCGCACGATGCGCGGCGTGATCGCCAACACCAGCTCGGTGCGCTGGGTATCGTCCAACTGGCTGGAGAACAGTCGCCCGGCAATCGGCAGGTCGCCCAGGCCGGGCACCCGATTGGCACTGGAGCGGTCTTCGTTGCTGATCAGGCCGCCCAGCAACTGGGTTTCGCCGTCGCGCAGGCGCAGGGTGGTGTTGGCGTTGCGCGTGCCAATCTGGTAGGCCAGGGTGCCGCTGGTGGTGTGCACCTCCTTGGCCAGCGAGCTCACCTCGAGTGCCAGCTTGATGGTCACGTCGTCATCGGGCGAAACCAGTGGCTCGACCTCCAGCTTCAGGCCCACTTCAAGGTAACTCACGGTGTCGGCCACGAAGCCGGTGGCGTTGGTGGTGGCGGTGATCACCGGCACCTTGTCGCCAATCACGATGCGCGCCTTCTCGCGGCTCTTGGTGCGAATGCGCGGGTTGGCCAGGATGTTGAAGTCGCCCACCTCGCGGCGCAGCTTGACCAACAGGCCCGCCACGCTCACGCCGATCCGGTCGGCGTTGAGGGCGCGCAGGGTGTTGAGGGTCTGGCCGGTCTGGCCCGTTTCGGGCAAGGGGTTGAGGCCAATCGAGTTGGGGAAGTTGATGCCCAGCTCGGTCAGGCGGCTGGTGCGTACTTCCATCACTTCCACTTCGAGCATCACCTCGGCGTCGCCCACATCGTGCAAGGTCACCAGGCGCTCGGCCAGGGCCACAATCTCCGGCGTTTCACGGATCGCAATCAGGTTGGCGCGCTCGTCCACAAAAGGCTCTTTGATGCGCAACATCGAACGCAACAGCGCGGCAGTGGACTTGGCCTCGGCACTGCCCAGGTGGAAGACGCGGATCACCTGCTCCTGGTGCTCGCGTTGCTTCTCGGGTGTGTTGGGGTAGATCAACACGGTTTGCGCATCAATGGTGCGCCGCGCCAGTTGCTGCGCGCTGGTGACCAGGTCCAGCGCATCCTCAACCTTGGCCGCGCGCAGGAACACGGTGACGCGGCCGTCTTGCTTGACGTCGCGGTCCAGTATGAAGTTGATGCCGCTGCCGCGTGTGATCGCCTCCAGCACCGTGGCCAGCGGCGCGCCACGGAAATCCAGCGAGATCGGCCGGCTCTCGGCCAGGCCACGGCGCCCCGCGCCGTCGCGCTCAAAGCGCGCTTCGGTTTCGAGTCGGCGCTGCAGCGCCAGCAGTTCGCCGTGGCGTGGGCTCTCGCGCAAGGCGGTCTCCAGCACTTTGAGGGCGGCATCCTTCTTGTCCGCCTTGGCCAGCGCCACGGCTTGCTCCAGGCGCTGGCGCTGGCGCCGCTCGATCGCCACATCGGCTTGCAGCGCCAACAGGCGTTCGTTTCGGGGCTCCAGGGCCAGGGCGCGCGCGACCGTCTTGTCGGCTTCGTCGAATTGCGCTTGCGCGCGCTGCTGGGCGGCCTCTGCGACCAGCCGTGCAATGGTCTCGCTGCGCGCCGTGGCCAGGCCAGAGCGCAAGGCGGTGCTGTCGGGGTAACGCTTGACGCCGTCCTGGTAGCCCGCCAAGGCGGCTTCATAGTTGCCGGCGCGTAATTGGCTGGTCGCTTCGTCGCGGATCCGGTCCTGGGCGCAGGCGCCCAGCAGCAGGGGCAGCGCCAGCAGGCAGGGCAAGCCGCGTCTTGCGCCGAGGTGTCTCAACAGGTGGGTCATCGGATTTCGTGTTGCGGTGGGTCCGGCAGGTCAAGTCTGGCGGTGCTGTTCAGGCTCGGGTAACTCAGCTCGATGGCTCGTGCTGTGATGGCCTCCACCCGGTAGCCGTTGGGCAGGGTCTGGCCGATGCTGGCGCTCAGGCTGGTTTCGCCCAACAGCACAAACACCTGGGCGGCGCCATCCGGGCCGGTCATGCGCCCGGCAAAGCGCAGGTTCAAGGGTGGTGGGGTGGGCGGGGGCGGCGCCAGTACCACCGGGGCCACTGGCAGTGCCACGGGCGCTGGCTGCGGTACCGGTGTGGCGACAAAGGGGTCGCGGCTGGCGGCTTCCAGTGCAGGGCGCTCAATCGTCTGGGGGAGGGCACTCGGCCCGGCGGTGCTGGTCTGCATGGTCGGCGTCGTGGTGGGGTTGGCCGCCAAGCTCCGGCCAGTGCTGGCGCCCAGCGCGCCCGACTTGCGATAGGCCGACAGCGCCAGCATCAGCAAGACGGCCAGACCGGCCAACATCCACAGGCGCTTGCTCACATCAGTCCTTGACCCACAATACCAGCGACACACCGCTGCTCAGGCGTGCGCCATCGTTGGGTGCCGATCGCATGGACAGGGTCAGCACCGCCAGCGAGGGGTAACGGCCAAGCAGTTCGGCCAGCCAGGCTTTGAGCGCCGAATACTCTGCCGTGGCGCTGATGTTGAATTGCACCCGGCCCAACTCGCGCGGGGTGGCGGTTTGCGGCTGCACGCTGAGCGACTGAATCCGCACCCGGCCCGATTCGGCAAAGCGTGCGATGTCGCGGGCCACGTCGTCAGCGGTGCTGGCAGGCGGCAACTGTTGCGAGAAATTGCCCTTAGGCAAGGCGGCGCGGCTTGCTTGCAAGCCTTGCAGCAAACGCTGGGTGGTGTCGAGTTCGGCGAGTTGGCCGAAGTGAGCCGCCCGCGCGTGCTGCGCCCCCCACCATGCAGCGCCACCCACGCCGGCCAGCACCAACGCCGCCACCGCCAGGTGTTGCCACAAGGGCCAGCGGAGAAACGGCAGGGTCGGGGTGAACATGGGGTGGCGGCAGTGCGTGACAAAGGTAGGAGGTGCGGGGCGGTCGACGCCGGGGCCGATGGTAACCCAACACCCGGCGCGCGCCATCGTCGATTGAGCCGGCCGCGTGTGCAGTCATGGCGCGCACGCAAAGTCAGCGCAGCCGACAGTTTGGCCAAGTCATGGCAACCTCTGCCACGGAAGTGCCTTCCGATCAATAGGTACATGTCCCCAGCAGGACAGACGCGAAACCGCACTTAAGATTCGCGTCATTCATTTTTAGTCAGTTGAGGACCGAGCGGAAGGTTTGTCCCCAAGGTTTCGCAGTACGCGCTGGTGCCAAGGCCCAGCGCACTCAGGGAGTAGTCAACAATGATTCAAGTTAATCCGCTTGTGCGCGCTTATTCTGTGCGCTCCAGGTTTGTCAGCCTCGGCGCCACGGCCTGCTTGCTGCTGGCCGCCAGCGCCGCATCACAAGCCCAAAACCCGACCATCGTGGCCGGAACGCCGCCCGGCCAGTTCGGGGTTTCCTCCGGCGGCTCGGCCAGCTACACCATCCCGATCTCGGTCCCGCCCGGCGTGGCCGGCATGCAACCCAATCTTGCCCTGAGCTACAACAGCCAGGGCGGCGGTGGGCTGCTGGGCATGGGCTGGAGCCTGGGTGGCTTGTCCGCCATTACCCGCTGCCCGCGCACCATGGCGCAAGACGGCGTGCGCGGCTCGGTCAGCTTCGATGACAACGACCGCTACTGCCTGGATGGCCAACGCCTGATGCTCAGCAGCGGCAGCTATGGCCAGGCCAACGCCGAGTACCGCACCGAGATGGAAAGCTTCAGCAAGATCGTTTCCTATTCCCGTGCCGGCAACGGTGCCGCCTCCTTCAAAGTCTGGACCAAGGGTGGCCAGATCATGGAATACGGCAACACGGCTGATTCGCGCATCGAAGCGGTTGCTATAGTCGGCACCACGCCCGTTTGGCCAGCCGCTACGGCGCGGGTCTGGGCGCTCAACAAGGTCACCGACGCCAAGGGCAACTACCTCACGGTGAGTTACGACGAAGACAGCGCCAACGGCGTCTACCGCCCCGCGCGCATTGACTACGCGGGCAACTTGGTCGCAGCCACCCCCACCCACAGCTCGGTGCGCTTCAGCTACCAAGAGCGCGCCAACCCGGTAGCCAAGTACCAAGCTGGCGCCATCACCAAGCTGACTTCCACCCTGACCGAGGTGACGGTCTACCACGGTGACGCCAGCGTGGTCAGCAAGACCATGCTGGGTTACCAAAACGTCGGTCCCACTCAAACGCCGCGCCTGAGCACGGTGCAGCAGTGTGACGGTGCGCTGCAGTGCTTGTCGCCCTTGAACCTGACTTACGCGGCGGATGTGCCAGGTTTCTCCGCAACGTGGGCGACGTGGAATGGTCCACCCAGACAAGAGAGTGCCGATGGCAATATCAGCCTGGTCGATTTGAACGGAGATGGTCTGCCCGATGTGTTCACTACCGGTGGCAACCCGGGCTTGGTGGCCTATAACAACGTGCAGATCAACGGCGGCTATGCGTTCAACTACCCTGTAGTCATGGGAAACCCCGCGTATCAGCGTGTCGTCGATACGAGTGGCGATTGGCAAACTGCCCCCGGCGGCGTCATCGTGAGCCTGATTGACCTCAATGGCGATGGCCTGCCCGACCTGTACATCACTTCCGGCGCCGGCGCTGGCACTGTGCGACTGAACGTGGGCGGGGGGTTTGCCAATTCGGCGCCGGCATGGCCCAACAGCCCAGTGCGACATCGCGCCTACGACAAGTCGCGTGGCCTCATGGTCAGCTTGGTCGATCTCAATGGCGATGGCCTGCCCGACCTGTACACCACGGCGGGCGACGCGGGCACGGGCACGCTGCGTTTCAACACGGGCAGCGGCTTCTCCGACACCGCCACGTCCTGGCCCAACAGCCCGGCACGCCATGAACTCAGCGACGACGCGGGCGGCCTCAAGGTCAGCCTGGTCGACTTGAACGGTGATGGCCTGCCCGATCTGTACACCACCTCAGGCAACGCCGGTGAAGGCACGGTGCGTTTCAATACCGGCAGCGGTTTCTCAGACACCGTCACCCCCTGGCCCAACAGCCCGGCACGGCAGCGGGTCAGCACCTGGAATGGCGACGTGCTGGTCAGCCTGGTGGACCTCAATGGCGATGGCCTGCCCGACCTGTACATGACCACCGGCAACGAGGACCAAGGCACGGTGCGCTTCAACACCGGCAGCGGCTTCTCGGGCACGGATACGCCCTGGCCCAACAGCCCGGCACGCATTCGCATCAACGACACCGTGTTTGGCGGTGTCTTGTATAGCTTGACAGATGTCATTGGCGACGGCGTACCTGCGGTTTTTTACTGCGGAGGCGACCCTCGCAATGGCTCGGGCGGGTGTAGTCTGCGCCTAGGGGCGGGCGCCCCGCCACACTTGCTGGTGCAGGTCAGCTCCGCTACAGGCCCGACCACCACCATCACCTACGCCCGGCTGCGCGAGGTCTACACCAAAGACAGCGGCGCCAACGCCGCCGTCTTTCCCGCTGTGGACATGATGCGCGCGCCACGGGTGGTTGCCAGCGTCTCCAGCAGCAACGGCATCGGTGGCGTGAACACCACCACCTATACCTACGGCGGCCTCAAGTCAGAGGTCGGCACCGGCCGCGGCATGTTGGGTTTTCGCTGGGTCAAATCCAAGGACACCAGCACCGGCCTGGAGCGTTACACCGAGTATCGGCAAGACTTCCCCTACACCGGCATGGCCTCCAAGAGCGAAACGCGGCTGAACTACCAGCCCGATACGGATGCTGGCGTGCTCAAGCGCGTCATCAATACCTTTGGCTGCCACAACCCCCAAACCGGTGCGGCCTGCACCCCCGCTCCTGGCAAGAGTTACTTCCCCTACACCGCCAGCCAGTCTGAAGAAGATTTCAATTCGTACTGGGTGCTCGCTGGCTACGCCGGCTTTGCCAGCATCGTCACGCTGACCACCAACACCCAGTACACGGTCTTCCCCCACTACGGCGGCCCCAGCCAAACCAGCCTGAGCAGCACCGAGGGCTGGAGCAAGACCACGGTCAACGAATACCTGGCGCCGGACACCAGCAACTGGATCGTCGGACGCCTGAAAAAGTCCAGCGTCACCAGCGTCAAACCTTGAACCAGCGGAGCACACTGTCATGACCCTCCGCTTCAACACCGTATTGGCCAGCGCCACCCTCTCAGCTCTGCTGACCTTAAGTGGCGCAGCCCAAGCCGACACCAAAACCCGCACCACCAGCTTCGACTACGACACCGCCGGCCTGCTTGCCAAGACCACCAGCGAACCCAACGTCGCCAACGACTGCCTGCAGGTGAGCGTCCTGCGCGACACCTTCGGCAACCCCGCCAGCACCAGCACCTCCGCCTGCCCCGGCGCCACGGGTGACGCCATCTCCAGCGCCGCCACGCCCCGCACCAGCACCGCGAGCTTCGGCGCCGACGGTCGTTTTGCCCTCACCAGCAGCAACGCCCTGAGCCAAACCGAGAGCCGCCTCTACAACCTGCAAAGCGGCACCCTGGCCAGCCTCACCGGCCCCAACGGTTTGACCACTGCCTGGCTCTACGACAGCTTCAACCGCAAGACCAAGGAAACGCGAGCCGACGGCACCACCACCACCTGGGCCTACCAACTCTGCACGGAAGCCGGCGCCAACTGCCCCGGCCCAATTGCCGGTGCCGTCCCGGTCATGGTCGCAGTGGAACAAAGCTATGCCGCCAACGCAGTGGTCAGTTCCCCGCAAAGCCGCACCTATCTCGACGCCCTGGGGCGCACCCTGCGCAACCAGACCCAAGGCTTCGATGGGCAGGGCGCCGCCCCCACCCTGGTTGCTGACACCGAATACAACGCCCGTGGCCAAGTGGCGCGCCAATCGAACCGCTACCTGCTGGGCGCCACCCCAGTCTGGACCAGCTTCAGCTACGACGTGCTGGGCCGGCAAACCCGGGAAGACCGCCCCGACCCCGACGCACCGGGCGGGATAGCCAGCACCCGCACCAGCTACTTCGCGCTCAGCTTCACCATCACCAACAGCAAGGGCCAGACCAAGACCACCACCAGGAACAGCCAGGGCTTGATCCTGCAGGTGCAGGACAACAAGGGTTCGAGCATCGTCTACAGCTACGACGTGCTGGGCCAACTGACCCAGACCAATGCCGCAGGGTCGATTACCAGCATGGCCTACAACCAGCGTGGCCAAAAGACAGCCATGCTCGACCCGGTGATGGGCGCCTGGGACTACCGTTACAACGTTTACGGCGAACTGGTCGGCCAAACCGACAGTGCCGGCCACAGCGTCAGCATCGCCTACGACCAGCTCGGGCGCATGACCCAGCGCACTGAAGCTGATTTAGTCAGCGACTGGAGCTACGACAAGAAGTTCGACGGCAGCGCCTGCGGCAAGGGAGTGGGCAAACTCTGCGAAGCCAAAGCCGCCAACAACTACAAGCGCATCCACACCTACGACAGCCTGGGCCGCCCCAGCGTCATGAGCACGGTGCTGGACAACCCGGCCGCACCGGCGGTGGTGAGCGAAACCTATGACGTGAACACCGGCCGCGTCGCCAGCAAAACCTGGCCCAGCGGCTACCAGGCCAGCTACCAGTTCAGCGCCCTGGGTTACCTCAAAAAGGTCACCGCTGGTGGCAGCAACGGCTTTGCCCAGACCGTGAGTTATGAAGTACTGGCGATCAACCCGCAAGGCCAGGTGACCCAATACCGCCAGGGCAACCAGGTCACCACGCTGCGTACCTTCAACGCCACCAGCAAGCGCCTGACCAGCCAGAGCGCCACCAAGGACGGCCAGGCAGCCGGCAACGTGCTCAACCACAGCTACACCTACGACAGCCTGGACAACCTCACCAGCCGGGTCGACGCCAACCTGGGCACGCAAGAGAGCTTCAGCTACGACAGCC